>DATNBJ010000040.1:0-4215 GCA_035572055.1 Thermoleophilaceae bacterium
CTCCACCGTCGCGGCCACCGCGTTGTGCTTCGGCATCGAAAGCAGCAGGCCGGCGGTCAGGATGAGAGATGCGACGCCGCCCCAGATGACCGCCAGCCGCATGGCGCGCGGAACCTGGCGGCCGGCGTCCTGCGTCTCCTCCGAGATGTCGCCCGCGGCCTCGAAGCCGTAGATGATGTAGACCGGCGCCAGCACCGCCACGAGCGCGGCTGCGGCCCAGCTCCCGTGGAAGTTGAGGCCCAGCGGGTTGAGCTTGGCGTGCTCGACGCCCTGGCTCGAGAAGAGGAAGCCGAGGCCGTGGTGGAAGCCGTGGATCAGGAGGATGAGGGCGATGCCGAGCGTCCCGACGATCTCCACGTACACGCCCAACCGCGCGACCCTGGCCATCACCTTGGTGCCCGTGATGTTGAGCGTGGTCTGGATCGCCAGCAGGATCAGCGTGACGGCGAGGATCGTCCCGTGCTTCGCCGGATTCAGGTTCCAGTGGAACCAGTTGTGCGTCAGCGCCGCGACGTAGGTCACGACGCCGGTGTCGACCGCGGCGACCGTGACCAGCAGCGCGATCCCGTAGAACCAGCCGACGAACCAGCCGTATTTCGGCCCCACCGAGAACTTGCTGTATTGGTAGAGCGCGCCGGCCACCGGATAGTGGCTCGCGAGCTCGCCGAACACGAGCGCGACGAGCAGCATCCCGAAGACGGGGATGGCCAGCAGCCACAGGTACGCCGGCCCGCCCGTGCCCACGCCGAGCACGAACAGCGAGTAGATGCCGACCATCGGCGAGAGGTACGTGAAGGCGACCGAGAAGTTCTCGAACAGCCCGAGCACGCGGCGTAGCTGCGGCTGGTAGCCCAGCGACGCGAGCCGCGCGTCGTCGTCGGTCACTGCCGGCGCGGCAACAGGTTCAACGGTGTCCATGCCTCTCCCCTCGATCCTCGCGAGCCTGACGGATTTATCCTATGGTTTTAGATGTTTGCGTGTCAAGGAGCCCACAGTCGGCCTGACCACCGCCGCGGCGCAGACCCTGCTGCCACCGATCGAGGGCTCGGGCGGCAGGGCGGAGCTGGTGGCGGAGCGCCTCGGCGAGGCGATCCGCATGGGCCTGCTCCTCGACGGCGAGCGGCTCCCGTCCGAGCCCCAGCTCGCGGCTCAGCTCGGCGTGTCGATCATGACCCTGCGCGAGGCGCTCGCCACCCTGCGGGAGCAGGGGCTCGTGAGCACCCGTCCCGGCCGCGGCGGCGGCAGCTTCGTGCGGGCTCCCGCCGACCGCGGTGAGCCGCTCCAGCGCTTCAGCGTCCACGAGCTGCGCGACCTCGGCGACCAGCGCGCCGCGATCTCCGGGGCGGCGGCCCGCCTCGCCGCCGAGCGCGCGCTGCCCGAGGAGGTGCAGAAGCTCGAGGAGCAGGTGGAGCGCCTCCAGACCGCTGCCAGCCCGAGCGAGCGGCGCAGGGCGGACACCCAGCTGACGATCGGCGTCGCCGGCGCCGCGCAGTCGCCGCGGCTGACCCGCGAGGAGGCGAGGCTGCGAGCGGAGGTGGGTGACCTTCTCGGCCTCGATCTCGAGGAGCCCGACCACCAGGCTGCCGTCCGCGCCCGCCGGCAGCTCGTGGAGGCGATCGCCAAGCGCAAGCCGGATCGCGCGCGCGAGCTCGCCGAGCGTCAAGTGTCTGCGGAGACCCAGCGACTGATCCGGCTGCGCCTGGAGCTGCCCCGGGCGGGGACCCCCGCGGACGAGAGCCTCGCGGGTGTGGCGCAGGAGCTCGACAGCGTCCTGGGCGCGCTCGGCGAGCTCGGCGACCGCTTCCGCGAGCTCGCCGGCAAGCGGCTGCGAAGCGACGACCTCGAAGCGCTGCGTCCCGCGATCTTCGAGCTGCTCACGGAGCACAGCGGGCTCGTGACCGGCGCGGGCGTGATCACCACTCCCG
Organism: Thermoleophilaceae bacterium; assembly: GCA_035572055.1. Classification (GTDB taxonomy): domain Bacteria; phylum Actinomycetota; class Thermoleophilia; order Solirubrobacterales; family Thermoleophilaceae; genus JAICJR01. Next base: position 1,926 of record DATNBJ010000040.1, read on the forward strand.
GTCTCCTGGCCGACCGGCCGCACTGGCTCGAGTGGTGGTGGACCCGGAACGGCGGCGTCCCGGAGGCCCTGCGCGTGAACCTCGACCCCACCGCGCCGGACTTCTACGACTACACGACGGCGGATTGGTACGCGACGCCGAAGGAGACCTCCGAGCCGCGGATGGCCGGGCCGTACGTGGACTACTTCTGCACCAACCAGTACACGATCACGCTCTCCCGCCCGGTGTACGCGGGCGACCGGATGCTCGGCGTGGCGGCGGCCGACGTGCTGGTGGCAAGCCTCGAGAAGCGCGTGCTGCCGGCGCTCACGGCGCTCGGCCGCCCGGCTGCGCTGACGAGCGCGGACGGCCGCGTGATCGCCTCGACCTCGGAGTCGGTGATCCCCGGGCAGCGCCTCACGCTGAGTGACCGGGCCGCCCGCCGCGCGGGGTCGCGCTCGCCGATCGGGTCGTGGCTGCTCGTCGACGTCTGAGCGTCCGCGCCCGGGCAGATAATCGAAGCGTCCAGATGAGCGCCCCCCGGAGAGAGGCGGAAGAGGGGCTGCTGGCCTGGTTCGACCGGGACATCAGCGGCCCGATCAGGGACTTCCACGATCCGCGCCAGTGGTGGCGCCGCCTGTTCTCGGAGCTCTACGGCACGTTCCTGCTCGTGCTCGTCGCCGCGGGGGGCGGGATGATGAGCCAGGCGTTCCCGAACACGATCAGCAGGTCGGCCGCCGTGGTCGCCCCGGGGCTGATGGTGCTCGGGATCATCATGTTCATGGGCAAGGTGTCGGGCGCCCACCTGAACCCGGCGGTCAGCATCGCCTTCTGGCTGCGCGGGGACTTCCCCGCCCGCCGGGTGCTCGGCTACGTGGTCGTGCAGGTCGCCGGCGCGACTCTCGCCGCGCTGTTCCTCCAGGCGGTGATCGACGTCTCGGCGAAGTTCGGCTCGAGCTACGTGGCCGCCGGATACACCGGCGGGGAGGCCTATCTGATGGAGGCCGTGCTCACGCTCGGCCTGGTGAGCGTGATCCTCGGCACCGCGTCCGGGGCCCAGAACATCGGCATCATCGGCGCGGTCGGGATCGGCTCCTACATCGCGCTCGCCGGGCTCTGGGGCAGCCCGATCTCGGGCGCCTCGATGAACCCCGCCCGCACCTTCGGCCCCGATCTCGTGGGAGGCGACTTCCGCGATTTCTGGCTCTACGTAGCGGGTCCGCTCACGGGAGCGATCGTCGCGGTAAGCGCCGCCTACATCCTGCGCGGACCCGGTGGCGGCGTGGCCGGCTCGAGCGCCGCGCAGGGCGCTCTCTTCACGGAAGCGCGCCGGCCCGACCAGGCGTAACCTCGCTCGGCACTCCCCGCCCCCAAAGGAGATCCCCATGCCCGAGTACGCGCCCGGAACCCCGTCCTGGGTGGAGCTGTCATCGGCCGACACCGACGCCTCGGCCGCGTTCTACCGCGAGGTGATGGGCTGGGGCACGACCGAGCCCGGTCCGGTGGAGGAGACCGGCGGCTACAGGATGTTCCAGCAGGAGGGGAAGAGCGTCGGCGGCCTCATGGGCCACATGCAGGAGGGGCAGCCCACGGCCTGGTCCACCTACATCAGCGTCGCCGACGCGGACGAGACCACCGGCAGGGTCAAGGCCGCGGGCGGCACCGTGATCGTCGAGCCGATGGACGTGATGGACCTCGGCCGGATGGCGTTCTTCGCGGACCCCACGGGCGCCGTGTTCGGCATCTGGCAGCCCAAGGCCTTCGGCGGCGCGGACCTGGTGAACGAGCCCGGCTCGCTGTGCTGGAACGAGGTGCTCACGCGCGACGCCGAGAGCGACAAGAGCTTCTACTCGTCCGTGTTCGACTGGACAGCCGGGCGGCCGCAGTTCGAGGGCGCGCCCGAGAGCTACACCGTGTGGGAGGTCGGCGGCCGGCCCGTCGGCGGCATGATGCAGATGAGCGCGCCCTACTTCCCGGACGAGGTGCCGCCGCACTGGTCCGTGTGCTTCGCCGTGGCGGACTGCGACGCCACCGTCGCCAAGGCGCGCGAGCTCGGGGCGACGGTGACGATGGAGCCGATGGACATGCCGATCGGCCGCTTCGCGGGCATCATCGACCCGCAGGGGGCGCCGTTCGCCGTGATGCAGATGCCGGCGGGCTAGCCGGTCGAACGGCGGGCCTGCGTCGCGACCGGTCCAGGCCGACGAGCACGAACAGGCACGCGGCGGCGACGGCGGCGAGCAGGATGAACCCGATCACATAGCTCCCCGTGATGCCCTTGACGATCGCCATCACGAGCGGCGGGAAGAAG
>DATNBJ010000041.1:0-4544 GCA_035572055.1 Thermoleophilaceae bacterium
CCTGCACGCAGCGGCCGGCCGCCCCGCCGGTCGCTGCGGCACTACCCGTGCCCGGACCGCGGCTGAGGCTGCGGCTCAGCGCGGATCGCGGCCACCGCCGCCTGACGGTGTTCGCGCGCTGCCCGAGCAGCTGCGCGATGACGGTCGCGCTGTCGCGCCGCCGGGCGGCGAAGCTGATCCCGGTGGCCCGCCGGAGCACGGCGTTCAGCAAACGCCGCCGCCAGTTCCGCCTGCGCTATCCGCGCCGCGCGCGGGTGATGCGGCTCGACGTCGTGGCGACGGGGACGGGCGGCGGCCACACGACGCGCGTGCGGACGCTTCGGGCTGGTTGAGGCCGGGCAGGGCGCACCGAATTGGTGCGTGCGGCTGAGCGCGGACCGGCTGCCAGGCGAGCTCGCCGTTTCCGCGGTGACCGTGGCGGAGCTAGCGGTCGGACCGGACGCAAGGCACGGAGAGCGCAACCGGAGCCCTGGCGCCTGACTGTGGGAAACTCGGCCCGCGATGGCCGAGCCCGCCCGGATCCTCACCAGCCTCGTCGGCTCGTACGCCCAGCCTGACTGGCTCATCGACCGCGAGAAGCTGCGGGGCAGGTTCCCGCCGCGGGTCCGCGCGCGGGAGCTGTGGCGAATCGATCCCGCCTATCTCGAGGAGGCGCAGGACGATGCCACCCGGCTCGCCATCGCCGACCAGGAGCGCGCCGGGCTCGACATCGTCACCGACGGCGAGATGCGTCGCGAGAGCTACTCGAACCGCTTCGCCACCGCGCTCGAGGGCGTGGACATCGACAACCCGGGCACTGCGCTGGACCGCAGCGGCCACCCCAACCCGGTGCCCCGTGTGGTCGGCCCGGTCTCCCGCCGGCACCCGGTGCAGGTGCGCGACCTCGAGTTCCTGAAGGCCCACACCAGCCGCACGATCAAGATGACCGTGCCGGGCCCGTTCACGATGTCGCAGCAGGCGCAGGACGATCACTACGGCGATCCGCGGGAGCTGGGCATGGCCTACGCCGAAGCGGTGCGCGGCGAGATCCAGGACCTGTTCGCGGCGGGCGCCGACATCGTTCAGGTCGACGAGCCGTACATGCAGGCGCGGCCCGAGCCGGCCCGCGAATACGGGCTCGACGTGCTGAAGCACGCCACCGACGGGATCGACGGCACGATCGGCGTGCACATCTGCTTCGGCTACGCGGCGATCATCCACGAGCGCCCGGAGGGGTACTCGTTCCTGCCCGAGCTGGCGGCCACGGAGTGCGATCACGTGAGCATCGAGACCGCCCAGTCCGGTCTCGACCTCGAGGTTCTCGACTCACTCCCAGAGAAGACGATCGTGCTCGGCGTGCTCGACCTCTCGACCGACGAGGTGGAGACGCCGGAGACGGTCGCAGAGCGGATTCGGCGCGCATTTCCGCACGCCGGACCCGAGCGTTTGATCGCCGCTCCCGACTGCGGAATGAAGTACCTGCCGCGCGACGCCGCGTACCGCAAGCTCGAATCGCTCGTCACCGGAACGCGACTCGCCGCCTGATTGGGCCGCTTGCGCATTTCAGCGATCTGCGCATATACACGTATTGCAGGCCCCTCCTCATGCCGGCTCGCGCGACCCTCCCTACGCGGCCTCGCCGCGCACGACGCCTCTTTGCGCTCACCGCTCTCGCCGTGGGCTCGGCGGCCGGTGCGCCCGCGGCCGCCTCCGCTGACATCGAGGTCAGCAAGTCGGCCACGCGCACGACCCCGGCGGCGCTCAACGGCACCACGCAGACCGGCACGATCTACGTCTTCGTCGCCCCGACGGCGGGCATCGCCCAGGTCGACTTCTTCCTCGACGACGTGACGATGGCGGGCGCGCCGCGCCAGACCGAGCGCTCCGCGCCACTCGACTTCGCCGGCACCGCCGCGAACGGCAACGCCACCGCCTTCAACACCGGCACGCTCTCGACCGGCAGCCACTCGATCACCACGCGGATCAGGACCACGACCAACGTCACCCAGATCCTCACCGCGACCTTCACGGTCAGCGGCGGCACGGACGGTGGCGGAGGAGGAGGCGGCGGCGGAGGAAGCGGCGGCTCGTCGCACCTCCAGGTGAGCACGACCGCCACCCGCGGCTCGCCCGTGGCGCTCGACGGCACCACGCAGAACGGCAGCATCTACGTCTTCGTCTCGCCCACCACGGGCATCGCGCAGGTCGACTTCTTCCTCGACAACACGACGGGGACGGGCACGCCCCGTCAGACCGAGCGCTCCGCACCACTCGACTTCGCCGGCACCGCGACCAACGGCAACGCCACGGCCTTCAACGCCGGCGCGCTGTCAAACGGCAGCCACACGATCACCGCCCGGATCAGGACCACGGCCGGGGCCACCTCGCTGGAGACCGCCGCGTTCACCGTCGGCAGCGGCACCGGGCCGACGGGTCCCACCGGGCCGACCGGTCCCTCCGGCCCACCCGGCAAGTGCGCGCCGCTGACCTGCGCCGAGGTCCTCAAGGAGGTCCCGTACACGCTGACCTTCGACGGCGAAGACGGCGGGATCAAGGACAAGAACGGCGTCGGCACCGGCTTCACGTGGATCGACAAGCCGTCGAAGGCGACCGGCTACATCCCGCAGAACCTGCTGGTCAGCGGCGGCCAGCTCAAGATCACGACCACCGCCGGGCTCGCCTATGCGGACGTCAACGCACAGGACAACGCGCTGGCGGTCGGCGTGGACGCGCCCAACCAGCGGACCCTGATCAAGACCACGATGGTCAACCCGCCGGTGGGCAGCGCGAACCTCGAGCAGGCCGGCCTCTGGTTCGGCATCAACGAGGAGAACTTCATGAAGCTCGTGCTCGAGTCGACCTCCGCGGGACCGAAGGTCGAGAACGGGATCGAGGTGAACGGCGGCCGCAGCTTCACGCAGGTCTCGGCCACGCTGCCCACCGTAGCCAAGCTCGAGCTGTCGATCCTGGTCGACCCGAACGACAGCTCGCTCACCGCCTCCTACAGCGTCAACGGCGGCGCACCGGTGTCGCTCGGCAAGTTCACCGCCCCGGGTGAGTTCTTCAGCTTCGACGCCGCCGGCATCGACCAGGAGATAGGCACGCGCAGCTTCGCCGGAGTGATCGCGAGCCACCGGCGCGGGCCCGCCCCGGTGACCTACAACTTCGACGACTTCTCGATCACGGACGCCGGCGGCGGCGGCACGACGCCGCCCGCCACCGGAATGAACTTCGCCCGCTCGTCGATCCCGGTCCCCGCGCCGTCGGCCATGACGTTCGGGCCGGACGGCAAGCTCTACGTCGCGGAGTGGCAGGGCAAGATCCACCAGATCACGCTGAACGCGAGCAAGGCGGTGGTGAGCGACAACGTGATCACCACCCTGGGCCAGCGGCTGACGCTCGGCCTCGCGGTCGACCCCGCGTCCACCGCGAGCAACGTGATCCTGTACGCGTCGCACTCCTCGCCGTCCGACAACAACGGCACGCCCAACTCCGGCGTCGTCACGAGGCTCTCCGGACCGGGCTTCACCACCAGGCAGGACGTGATCACCGGACTTCCGCGCGCGATCGCCAACCACGCGACCAACTCGATCCACTTCGGGCCCGACGGCAAGCTCTACATCGCGCAGGGCGGCAACACGGGCGCGGGCGCCGGCAACGACGCCGGCGGCGAGTTCGGCAACGCGCAGGAGCAACCGCTGTCGGCCGCGCTGCTCGTCGCCGACGTGAACGCGCCCGGCTTCGACGGCTCGTGCCTGAACACCTCGAACATGTACGGCCCGCCGCCCTGCGACGTGACCACGTACTCCACCGGGATGCGGAACAGCTACGACTTCACGTTCCACACCAACGGGAACATCTACGCGCCGGACAACGGGCTCGGAACGGAGGGCACCTTCCCGCCCACCACCACGCCGCCGTGCACCGCGTTCGGAAGCACGGCCTCGTACCTCTCGGGCGGCCAGAACCCCGGCATCCAGGACGACGACCTGAACCTCCTGCGGCCCGGCGAGTACTACGGGCACCCCAACCCGTACCGCGACGAGTGCATCTTCGGCGACGGCCACTGGCAGCACGTGGCGCCGCTGCCGAACTACGTGGGGCCGATGTACGACCTCGGCGCGCACAAGTCGCCCGACGGCATCATCGAGTATCGCGGCGACGCTTTCTGCGGCGAGCTGAAGGGCGACCTCCTGATCTCGAACTACTCGGTGGGCGACGACATCTCACGGGTCGAGCTGTCGGCGAACGGCGAGAGCGTGACCCGGCTCACGAGCCTGGTTCCCAACCTCCTCGACCCGCTCGTGATGGTCCAGGACTCCGACGGCAACATCTACGTGGCCGAGCAGGGCGGAAACAGGGTCACCGTGCTCAAGCCGCAGAACCCTGCCACTTGCCCGTAGCCTTCACAGCGTGAAGCAGCACGTCCTGGTCCTCGGCGCCGGCTTCGCCGGACTCGAGCTGTCCACCCGGCTCTCGGAGACGATGGCGGACTCGGTGCGCGTGACGCTGATCGACCGCAACGACTCGTTCTTCTTCGGCTTCTCCAAGCTCGAGGTGATGCT
>DATNBJ010000042.1:0-7977 GCA_035572055.1 Thermoleophilaceae bacterium
CGCTCGATCGGCATCGGCAGCGACTCGTGCGCCTCGAGCGCACGCTCCAGTGCGGCCTGGGCGCCGTCCACGTCGCCGCCGGCCGCCAGCAAGAGCCCGCGGCAGCGAGCGCCCACGGCGATCGCCCAGGTGCGGTTGAGCGCCGCGCCACGCTGCTCGAGCAGCTCCACGAGCGGAGCGGCCTCGGCCACGCGGCCCACGAGGATCAGCGCCTCGGCGGCGTCGCCGTGCACCAGCGCGCCGTCGGCGGCCGGCTCGGGCAGGCCCGACTCGATCGCCTCGGCCGCCAGCGGCGCGAGCCGCACCGCGGCCGCGTCGGGGTCGGCGAGCGACAGCTCGAGGAAGCCGAGCGTCATGTGCTGCCACGTCATCGCGCCCTTCCATTCGGTCTCTTCGGCCAGCGCGAGCGCGGCCTCGGCGCCCTTGCGTGCGCTGTCGGCGCGGCCGGCGTAGGCGTCGAGCTGCGCCTGCGCGGTGAGCGCAAGCATGCGGCCCACCGTGGTGCCGAGCGCGAGCAGCCGGTCGGACGCCTCCATCACGTGCTGCTCGGCCGCGTCGAGGTTCCCGCGCCAGCACTCGAACCAGGAGAGCCGCGTGCCGAGCCAGGCCAGGTCGTGCTCCTCGCCGCGCTGGTCGTACTCCTTGCGCAGCCGCTCCAGCAGGTCCACCGCCTCGCCGAGGCGACCGGTGAAGCCGAGCACCATCGACGCGGTCACCGCCGGATGGAGCGCCGCGGACGACCAGGTATCCGGGTCTTCGAGGAACAGCCCGCGCCGCAGGCGCCCCTCGTCCACTCCGCGTCCGATCGCGAAGTCGGTGGTGGCGGCGGCGCCGAGCGCCTGTGCCAGCAGACCGGGAATGGCGAGCTTCTCGGCGAGAGCCAGCGCGGCGTCGGCGCAGTCGGCGGCCTCCTGCCGCAGGCCGAGGCTGTAGAGCACGAACGTGAGCTGGAGGCCGATCGAGACCTGGAGCGGCGAGTCCTCCTCCGCCTCCCCGCGCGCCTGCTCGAGCAGCTCGCGCGCCTCCACGAAGCTGTCGTGACGGAGCCGCAGCTCGGCGAGCAGCGACTCCGCGCGGGCGCGATCGTGGCCGGGCGCCAGCTCGCCCATCGCTTCGCGGACGAGCGCGCCGGCGCGCTGCACGTCGCCCGAGTCCAGGTGGAGCTCGGCGGCGCAGACCTTCAGCGCGGTGTTGCCACCCAGGTCGATCGCGAGCTCGAGCAACTCCGCGCCGGCGGCCGGGGCGCCGCGGGCGCGGGCCGACCGGGCCGCGTCCACCAGAGCGGGGAGCGCGTCGGGCAGCACCGCGCCGAGCGCCAGGTGCCGCGCCCGGTCCTCGGGGTCGGTCACCACCTCGCTCAGGCGGCGGTGCATCGCGCGGCGGCGGCCGGCGGGAGCGTGCGCAAGGGTGCCCTCGGCCAGCAGCGGATGGCTGAAGCGAACGCGGCGGCCGCGCAGCTCCAGCACGCCCTGGTCCTCGGCGCGCGCGATCAGCAACGGCACCTCGGCGCCGAGCGCGTCGCCCAGCACCTCGAGCGTAGGGTCGGCAAGCGCGGCTACGGCGAGCAGCAGCTCCTCCGTCTCCTCACCGAGCCCGGTGAGGCGCGTGGCCACCATCTCGCGCAGGCTCGGCGGCAGCGCCAGCGGGCCGGTGGACACCTCGCCCGGCGGCAGCGCGCGCAGCAGCTCGAGCGCGTAGAGGGGGTTGCCGCCGGCGGCCGCGGCGATGCGCGTCAGGGCCCGGCGCGTGAGCGGCTCGCGGGTCTGCAATCGCAGCATGCGCGCCACCGCCGGGGTGTCGAGCGGTGTGACGTACTGGGTCGTGGCGCCCCCGCGGTCGGCGATCTCGGGCCGCCAGGACTCCGTCCCGGGCCGGCGGCTGAACACGATCCCGAACTCCCCGCCGAGCCGTCGGGTGCAGAACTCGATCACGCGCGCGCTCGAGGAGTCGATCCACTGGATGTCGTCGATCACGAGCACGAGCGGGCCCTCGTCGAGCAGGCCGGTCATCAGCGAGCGGACGGCGGCCGCCACCGCCTCCCAGCTCCAGCTTCGCGACGGCGGGTGGGCGCGCAGGAGCGCCGCGTCGAGCGCCTCGAGCTGCGGACCTGGCAGCGCGGCGATGCGCTCCGGCCCGACCTCGCTCAGCAGGTCGGTGAGGGCAACGTAGGACAGGCGGCTCTCGGCCACGGCGCCCGCCGCGGCGAGCACGCGTATGCCCTCCTCGCGCGCGCGCCTCACGGTGGCGCGCAGCAGGGTCGTCTTGCCTATGCCCGGGTCGCCTTCGAAGGCGAGGAGCGCCGGGCCCTCGCCCAAGCGCTCGAAGAAGCGGTCAATCGCCCGTAACTCGGACTCTCGTCCCAGCAGGGGTGGATCCAGCATGTCACGCCGCTTGACTGGTGTCCTCAGGCGCCGAAGTCTGAACTCGTCGTGCCATTTCGGCACCGAGCTCCGCACGCGAGCGTATTCCGAGCTTCCTGTAGGCACGGCCTAGGTGAACCTCCACGGTCTTGGGGCTGAGATAGAGGGTGGCCGCCACCTCACGGTTGGTCAGGCCGGTGCCGGCAAGGCGCGCCACGCGCTCCTCGGCCCTGGTGAGCCGTCCGGACGCGTGCGCCGGCTTCTTGATCTGTGCCAGCTCGGCGCGGGCCTGGTCGGCCCAGCGCGCCGAACCGACTCGCTCGAAGATCGCGACCGCGCGGCCGAGGGAAGACCTGGCCGCCGCTCGCCGCCGCCGGCGGCGCTGAACGCGGCCGAGCGACAGCAGGCTGCGCGCCAGCTCGACCGGCATGGGGACGCGCTCGTGGGACGTCGCGGCCCGGAGCAGGGCGCGCTCGGAGGCGGCCAGCTCGCCATGGGCGGCGAACAGGAGGCCGCGGCAGCGGGCGGCGAGGCCGCGCGCCACCTCGCGGCCGGGCGCGCTGCCCAGCCGCTCGAGGGAGGTCACGAGGTCCTCCGCGTCGTCGAGGCGGCCGATGGCGATCAGGGCCTCGGCGGCGTCGCCGCAGAGCATCGCCCCGCCGGCGCTCAGCGGCTCGCGCAGAGCCGACTCGAGCACCGCCGTGGTGAGCCGGTCGGCGGCCGCCTGGTGGTCGCCCATCGACAGGTCGACGAAGCAGAGCGCGGCGAGCGGCCGCCAGGCGCCGTTCTGCCAGCCGTCCTGCTCGAGCATCGCCATCGCCTCGGTGGCCTGAAGGCGGGCTCCCTCCTCGTTTCCGGCGTAGGCGTCCACGTAGGCGCGGGCCGCCAGCCCGAGCGCCTTGGCGCCACGGGTGTCGAGCCGCAGCAGGTGCTCCACGGCCTCGTCGGCCGCGTAGCTCGCGGACTCCAGATCGCCGCGCCAGCAGTTCACCGCCACGAGCCGCAGGCAGGTCCAGGCCAGGTCGTTGTCCTCGCCGCGTGCGCGATGGCCGTCGGCGAGCGCCTCGAGCAGGCGCTTGGCCTCCTCGAGCCGTCCCGTGCGCAGGTAGAGGAACGCGGCGATCAGGGACGGCCGCAGGAGGCCGGCGGTGCGCACCTCCGGCCGCTCGAGCCGCAGGGCGCGCTTCAGCCGGATCTCGTCGAGCCGGAGCCCCAGCGCGTAGTCCACGCACACGGTGAGTGCCAGCGCCTGGGAGAGCAGGGCGTCGTCGGCCAGCTTCTCGGCCGTCTCGAGCGCCACCTTGGCGGGCTCGAGCGCCGCCTGCACCGAGCCCATGCTCCAGAGCAGGAAGCCGATCCGCAGATCGATCATCACCTCGAGCCAGTCGTCCACGCCCTTCTCCGCGCGCGCGTCCTCGAGCAGCGTGAGCGCCTCCACCCGCTGGCCGTCCTGATAGCGGATCTCGGCGAGCAGCAGCAGCGCCTCGGCGCGCGCGCGGCCGCTCGCCAGCTCGGGAATCGCGTCCTCGAGCAGCGTCTCCGCGCGAGCGGAGTCGCCGGCGTCGAGATGGTGCTCGGCGGCGCGCACCTGCAGCTCGTGGTGGCCGCCGAGCCCGCGCGCGAGCTCGAGCAGCTCGGCCGCCGCGCCGGGCTCGCCGCGGGCGCGGAGCTGACGGGCCGCCTCGTCCAGGGCGGGCACGGCGTCCGGCATCACCTGCGCGTAGGCCAGGTGGCGGGCGCGGTCCTCCACGCTCGTGACCACCGCGCCCAGGCGCCGGTGCATGCGGCAGAGGATGGGCAGCGACGCGCGCGCCTGGATGCCGATCGCCAGCAGCGGATGGGTGAAGCGCAGGCGGTTGCCGTCGTACTCCACGAGCCCGCGCTCCTCGGCCTCGTCGAGCAGCGCCTCGCACTCGGGGCCGAGCGCGAGCGTGAGCGTCTCCACCGTGGGCTCCGTGAGAGCCGCCACGGCCAGGAGCGCCTCCTCGAGGCCGGGCGAAAGGCCCTCGAGCCGAGTCTCGACGATCTCCTCGAGGCCGGCGGGCAGGAGCAGCGCGGGCGGCGGCGGCCCGTCGGCGGGCAGCGCGCGCGCCAGCTCCAGCGCATGGTTCAGGTTTCCGCCCGAGGCCTCGTTCACGCGCTCGAGCCAGCTCAGCGCCAGCGGCCTCTCCATGCGGCGGCCCACCACGTGGCGCAGCGCCCGCGAGTCGAGCGGGCCGAGGCGCATCACGTGCAGGCGCTCGGGGTGGCGCAGCACGAGCTCGCCGTGCGCGTTCGAGCGCCGCGTGCCGATGAAGCCGATCGGGCCGGTCAGCCGGCGGGCGCAGAACTCGACCACGCGTGCGGTGTGCGCGTCGAGCCACTCCGTGCCGTCGATGGCCACGACCACCATCTCCTCCTCGCCCATCTCCTCTAGGAGCGTGAGCACGGCGGTGGCCACCGCGCGCGGATCGGCGTCAGCGGATCCCTGGAGCAGGGCCCGGTCGTACGCGTCGCGCTGGGGAGGGGGAAGGGTCTCGAGCGCCTCGCGGTCGACCTTCTCGAAGAGGTTTGCGAGAGCGTGGTAGGGCAGGGAGGCATCCGTGAGACTGGTCACGCAGGAGAGCACGGTGGCCCCGCGCCGCTCCGCTTCGTCGATCGCGGCCTCCAGGAGCGTGGTCTTGCCCACGCCCGCGTCGCCCTCGAGCACCACGGCGAAAGGCCCGTCCACAAGGGAATTCAGGAACTCGTCGATCGCCGCAAGCTCTGCGGTGCGCCCGACGACATCGGCCAAATAGTTCATCGCCAGGTGTCAGACGCGCCAGGTACGCGATTTCTGCCCTACCCGGCATAAGTAGGGAAACACCCGATGCGCACCGGATGGGGGCGCCCGTAACGTCACAACGGTGTACCCGAGGCTCGCCACTCCAACGAGTCCCCGCCGTCGAGGACCTGACGGCCTTGGAAAGGCGAGTGCGCGACTGGGCCCCGCACGGCTCTGGTTGGTGGTCGCGCTTGGTCTGCTCGGTGCGTCGGCCGCTCCCCCCGCGGCCGGCGCCGAGCAGACTCCCGCTTCGTTCTCACTCGCGTTCGACCAGCCGCAGGCAAGGGTCGGACAGCACCTGCACCTGACCGCGACGCTCGCATCTCATAGCCGAGATCCCCTGTTCGGCACGATCGCGAAGCTCGCGCTCTCTCCGGGACTGCGCCTCCTGAGCGCCGATCCGGTGAGCGCAAGCCTGGGCACCTGGTCCGTGCCCAGGATCGACCCCGCGGGCACGGAGACGCTGTCACTTCAGGTGGAGGTGACCGCACCCGGCACCCAGACCGCGTCCGTCCACCTCAGCGAGGGCATGCCCTTCTTCTCCGGGACCACCACGGCCAGCGTCCAGGCGCAGGCCGACCCCGCCCCGGTGATCTCGCGGCTGTCGATGACGGGCTCCCGCTTCCGCTTCATGCTCTCCGAGCCGGCCACGGTGAGCATCGCGATCCAGCACACGGCCGACCGCCACACGCGCTTCGTCGAGCGTCACCTGAGCAGCGGCGCGCAGGCCCTGCGCGTCACGCTGGCGCCCGGCAGCTACCGCGCCACCTTCGTCCCGACCGACGAGCTCGGTCACCAGGGCCGGGCGCGGCATGTCTCGTTCAGCGTCTAGGGCGAGGGGAACAGAACCTCGTAGCCCTCGCGGGCGCGGTCGTGCACGCCTCGCTGCCAGCGAGAGTGAGCAGCCAGCGAAGCGATCGCTGCCACGCCGCCAATGCCGGCCGCCACGCCGAGTGGCGCCCCGAGCACACCCGCCAAGAACGCCAGCGCGCCCCCGCCGACCACCGCGGTGAGCACCGCCACCATCCCCGCCAGCGTGAACTGGAGCTGGAATCGGGAGGGCCGCGTCATGCCCATGTTCGCCAGCACTCCGCGCGTGTCGTCGTGCGCGGGGAAGAGGAACCAGCGCGTCTCAGGTCCGGCAAGCTCGCGGTAGTAGGCGCGGATGCGGTTGATTGCGCGCCCGTAGGCGATGTCTTCCACAGAGCTCTCGACGAGCCGCACGAACGTGAACGTGCCGAGCATGTAGAGCGTGGGGAGCGCGACGAGGGCGAAGACGTCGAACGCGCTTCCCACGCCGGAGGCCTGCGCGATGAAGCCGAGTGCCACCAGCGTCGTGGACAGCGCGCCGACGAACAGGCTCGCGCGTGCGGTGCTTTCGCTGACGGTGGAGCCGCGCGCTCCCTGAAGGGTGAAGTGCTCTGTGGTGAGGGCGGTGAGGAGCGCCTGGCGGTCGGGCTCCTCGGGCGTCATGGCTACGGAGTTCGCAGCGGTACGCCACGCTCCTGCTCCGCGTAGGCGCGGAACTCACGCTCGAACTTGGGCCACCAGGCCGGCCCGTCGTACGGGCGCGGATTCCGGGGCGGACCACCGCCGCCGTCACCGCCGCCACCGGGCGACTCGCCCGTGTCGCCCTTGCCCTCGCCGGGCTCGTCGCGGATGTACACGCAGAAGACGATCCCCACCACGATCAGCCACAGCGACAGCACGAAGGCGATCGCCACGGGCGCCGGATTGGGTGTCGTGACGCCAAGCCCTGCGGCATCGGCGGCCCAGCAGATGCCGAGGAGGACCGCAACGCGATGACGGAACTGACGTGAAGCGAAGCGCGACAACTGATTTCCCCCACAACAGCCCCCCTGCCAGGGGGCGACGAACTGCGAAAAACCCTAGCGAGTCGCGTTCGGGGACGCGGAACCTCGCAAGGCGGCGGTTATTACGTACCGGCTTGTTACCCGGAACCCGTGCGGATCCTCATTGCCCGCCTCGAGCACCTCGAGCATCCGGGCGCGCAACTCCTCGCCCTCGCCGCGCGGCTCCAGAACGGCGCGCGCGGCCACCGCGAGCGGGTGCTCCGCCTCGGCGTCGAGGTACTGGCCGGGCGACTCGCCGCTGAAGGAGATCGAGCGCTCCTCGCTGGTCACCGAGAAGCCCCGCGGCTCGAGCAGCTCGGCCAGCGCGTCGCGCTCGTGCCAGGGGAAGGGCGCGCCGGTGGGCGAGGTGCCCAGCGCGCGGGTCACCGCGTCGCGCGAGACGCGCGCCATCCGCGAGATCGCGCCGTCCGGGATCCACGCGGTCAGAACGATCCGCCCGTCGGGCGCGCACACACGCGCCAGCTCGGCCAGAGCCGCCGGCGGATCGGGGGCGAAGATCACGCCGAACACCGACAGCACCAGGTCGGCCTCGCCGTCGCCCAGCGGGATGGACGCGCCGTCGCCCTCCACGAAGTCGGCCTCGAGTCCCTCGGCGGAGGCGCGCTCGCGCGCGACCTGGAGCAGCCTGGGGGCCGGGTCCACGCCCGTGACCCGCGCCCCGCGCGCGGCGGCAAGCAGCGCGGCGTTGCCGGTCCCGCAGCCCACGTCCACGACGCGCTCTCCCTCGCGCGGCGCCGCGACCTCGATCAGCTCCTCGGCCGCGGGCGTGAGCTGCCGGGCGGTCCGCTCGTAATTTCCAACGCTCCAGTCCATGACCGGGACGTTACCCCGGCGCCGACGGGTTCTCCGCGGGCTGGGTCATCCGCACCGAGTTGCCGAACGGGTCGCGCATCGCGCAGTCGATTCCGTAGAAGCGCTCGGTCGGCTCCTCGGTGAACTC
>DATNBJ010000043.1:0-13407 GCA_035572055.1 Thermoleophilaceae bacterium
CGCCGGCTTCGTCCTGTTCGCCGGCATGCAGCCCGACACGCCCGGCAAGCTCGTCGCGCACGCGTACTCCTACGAGCACCTGGAGATCGCCTCCTACGAGCTGCTCGGGATCGTGGCCAACCGCGCGAACGACGCCGACACCGCTGTGATCGCCCAGCGCATCCGCGACGAGGAGCGGCAGATGGCGGAGCGGCTCGAGGCCGCGTTCGACACCGCCGTGGACGCGTCGCTGCGCGACCTCGGCCCGGACGACCTGCGCGAGCAGGTGACGAAGTACCTGGGCGACGCGCACGCACTCGAGCAGCAGGCGAAGAAGCTGCTCGAGAAGGCGTCGGAGAACGGCGGCAACCCGGAGCTCCAGCGGATCTACTCCGAGCACCTGGGGGAGACCAGCGGCCACGCAGCGCTGGTGGAGCGGCGGCTGGACGAGCTCGGCTCGTCACCGTCGAAGTTCAAGGACCTGGCGATGAAGGTGGGCGGCCTGAACTGGAGCGGCTTCTTCAAGGCCCAGCCCGACACGCCCGGCAAGCTGGCCGCCTTCGCGTACGCCTTCGAGCACCTGGAGATAGCGGGCTACGAGGAGCTGAAGCGAGTCGCCACCCGCGCCGGCGACACCGGCACCGTGGAGATCTGCGACCGCATCCTGGGCGAGGAGCGCGAGGCGGCGCGGAAGGTTGCCGGCGCGTTCGAGGTGGCGGCGGACGCGTCGTTGCAGGCGGTGGCTTAGCGGGTCGGGCGCCGGTGTCGGCGGCGCCGTGTTGCCGGTTCGCCGTGAGCGAACGACGAGCACTAAAGGGTGGGTTCGAAGTGTGACTTGGTCGTCACCGTGCGGCTTTGAGCATCAAATAGATGCCTAAAGCCGCACAGTGACGAGGTAATCACACAAATCGGGCCACCCTCACTGCCAGTCGTTCGCTCGCGGCAAGGCAAGCGGCCGGCGCCGCCAACAGCCGCGCCGGTCAGCCGCCGATGGGCGCCCGCGGATTCGTCCCCCAGAAGATCTGCGTGCCGGCCATGCCGATCAAATGAACCCCGACCACATTGAGCACCATCGACTTCGCCGTCGCGGTTCCCACCCCGACCGGGCCGCCGCTCGCGGTGTAGCCGTAGTAGGCGCCGACGATCACCACCAGCGTCGCCATGGTCATGCCCTTGATCAGGCTGTAGAGCAGGTCGGGCGGGTTCTGGAACATCCAGAAGATCAGGAAGAAGCCGCCTGAGGACACCTCGCCGATCTGCTGCACCACGGCGATGTAGGAGGCGAAGAAGCCCGCGCCCACCGCGCCGAGGTACATGAAGGGCAGCACGATCCAGCCGGCGAGCAGGCGGGTGGCGCAGAGGAAGGTCATCGAGCTGATGCCGAGCACCTCGAGCGCGTCGATCTCCTCGCTGATTCGCATCGCGCCGATCTCGGCCACCAGGCCGGTGCCCACCTTCGCCGACATCATGTAGCCGAAGGCGTAGGGCATCAGCTCGCGCAGGTCGCACCAGGCCGAGAACACGCCCGCGTTCGCCGGCGCGCCCACCGAGCGGCTGAAGTAGGCGCCCTCGATCCCGCACTCGAGGCCGAGGATGAACGCCGTCCCGCAGATGACGAGGGTGGAGCCGAGGATCAGGATTCCCGCCTGCCGCAGCGTCTCGCCGAAGAAGCGCAGCACGCGGCCGGACAGCACGAGGGCGACGACGCGGGCGCCGAACTTGGCGATGGAGCCGAGCGACTCGACGGCGGTGAAGGCTGTGATCTGCGGTCCGCGATCTGTGTTGTCGTTCATAAATGAACCTTGACTCAGATTTGGAACGCTGGCACAATGGATCTCACTTTGCAAGCGCCAACCCGCTCCGAGCGCCGCAAGGCCCGAACGGCGGGCGCCATCCTCGACGCCGCCGAGCGCCACTTCCTCCAGCACGGCTTCGAGGCGACCAAGGTCGACGAGATCGCCGACGAGGCGGACGTCGCCGTCGGCTCGGTCTACAACCACTTCACGAGCAAGGAGGGGCTGTACGCCGCCCTGCTCGAACAGACTCTCGACCTGTTCGACGTCTACATGGACGAGGAACCGCGGCGAGAGGGCACGGCGCTCGAGCAGCTGCTCGACATCGCCGGCCGATTGGCGCGCTTCGGACGCGAGCGCCCCGGCCATCTGCGGCTGCTCCTGGAGGCGCAGCCGCCGAGCGAGCGCCTGACCAAGACACTGGCGGACCACGAGCGCCGCACCGCCGCGCTGATCGAGGCCGCGGTGCGCCGCGGTGAGGCGCGGCCGCTCGACTCGCGTAGGGCTGCCGCGTTCCTGTGGTCCGCGTGGGGCGGAGTGCTCACCCTGGCCCGGCGGCGCGACGACAGGGAGCTGCGGGCCGTGCTCGAGGCGGGCCTGCGAATCGTGATCGGCGGGGTGGCCTCGGATGACGGCCGCCGGCGCGATACCGCCGTTCGCGCGCTGCTGGAGAGCGCGCCCGCACCGGCGAGTGCCGGGGATCCGCCCCGCGAGGCGCTCAGGCGCGCGCCGGTGCTGGGCGCGCTCCGCAGCGAGCTTCCCGAGCTGGCGCTGTGGACGGTCGAGGTCGCGGCGAAGCCGTCCCCGAAGAGCCCGACGGCCGTGCGCCGCCGGCTCAAGCAGCTCGCGGGCGCGACGGGCACCGCGAGGGAGTCGAGCCCGTGGGCATACCGCGTGCTGCTCCGCCAGCTCGGGCTCGATCCCGCCGAGGCGCAGAACGCGACTGAGCGGCTGGCCCTGCGGCCGGACGACCACGACCAGATCGCCAGCGCCGGGCTGCCCGAGGACGCGCTGGTGGTGGCGACGATCGAGACCGGCGTTCCGCTGCTGGCGTTCGACGCGGCGAAGCTCCACGGCGAGCTCGCGCTGCGGCGCGCCCGTCCCGGCGAGGTGCTGGAGGGCAGCGTGGTGATCGCGGACGAACGGGCGCCGGTGGCCGCGCTGTTCGGGCAGACGATCGCGGCCGTCGCACCAACGGCCAAGACCAAGCGCATCGCGCTCGCCGCCGTACAGGCGAAGGGCGTGCCGGACCTGAGCGTGGAGGAGGCGCTGTGGACGGCGATCGAGATAATGAGGGAAGGGAGCTAGGGGAGATGGAATCGGCGCTCCGCATCGGCCGCTCGGCATCGAGAACCGCCCTCGAGGGGCTGCTGATCCTCGCGATCTTCCTGGGCAGCCTGGCGATGTGGATCGGCCTGCCGCTCGGCTGGCTGTGGCTCGTCACGCGCGTGGTGAAGGGCAATCCCGAGGCCTACGCCGCCGCTCTGTTCGGCTGCCCGGTGACGATGACGCTGCTGGGCATGCTGCTGGCGCGGCTCAACTCGTACTACCTGACGCTGTCCGGCGGCCATCCCGAGCAGTACCGGACCGCCTGGCTCGAGAGCCTGAGCGGCGACCGGGGCCGCCGGCGGCCGCGCACGGTCCTGGAGACGAGCATGACGATCAGCGTGGTGATCGCGATCGTCGCGATCACGGTCTGGTTCTTCTTCTACGCGCACTCCTTCTGGCCGGGGCTGCCCGCCCCCTAGAGGCCTAAAACAAGGACGCCCCCGGCCGATGAACCGGGGGAACGTGAGTCCCAAGTGGAGTACCTCGCGGCGATTCGGCATGCCCGCGCACGCCGGCTTCGACCTGCCCGCAAAGCGGGCGATCACCGGTGCCGTGATGGGCGCGTTCTTCCTGGTGGGCCTCGGGATCGTGATCGTCTGGGCGCTCACCGACCCCAATCCGCTGATGCGCACGAGCCTCGTGCTCGCGTTCGTGGGCGCCACGCTCCTGCTCGTGCCGCCCGTCGCGTTCGGCTTCTTCCGTCTCACGAGGACGGCGTTCGAGCTGGTGCTCGCGGCGGTCATGGTCTCCGTCGCGGCGGCGATCGTCGCCGGCGGCAGCGACGTCCCGATGGCCTTCCTGTTCCTCTGGCCGCTGCCGTACATCGTCGCCATCTGGACGCTGCGGCAGGCGCTCACGCATCTCGGGGTGATGTGCGCGGCCTACGCGCTGGCGCTGGTCGGCCTGCACATGCGCCGCGGCGAAGGGCTGGGAGTCGACGCGGATGACGTGATCCACTGGCTGTTCCTCCTGATGACCGCTCTGTCCACCGCGGTCTTCGTCACCCGGATGCGCAGCGCGCTGAGCGCCAGCTCGCGGCGGCTGCGCCAGCGCGCCGCGCAGCAGGCTGCGATCTCCGAGCTGGGCGCCGCCGCGCTGTCCAGTGTGGAGACCTCGGCGCTGCTCGACCAGGCGGTGACCCTCGTCAAGGACACGCTCGACATCGACATGAGCACCGTGCTCGAGACGCTGCCGGGCGCTGAGTGGATGCTGATCCGCGCCGGCTCCGGCTGGCCGCCGGGCAAGGTCGGCGTGGCCAGGGTGCCCGCCGACTACCAGTCGCAGGCGGCACACACCCTGCGCTCGGACGAGCCGATCGTGGTCGAGGACTACCGGACGGAGACCCGCTTCCACGGCTCGGAGCTGCTGCGCTCGCTCGGCCTCCGGAGCGGCGTGACCGTGCCGATCAAGGGACGCGGCGTGCCGTTCGGCATCCTCGCCGCGCACACCGTCACGCTCCGCCCGTTCGGCGAGGACGAGGTCCACTTCCTGCGCTCGATCGCCAACGTGCTGGCGGCCGCGATCGAACGGCGTCTGAGCGAGGAGGAGACGCGCCACCAGGCCCTGCACGACCCGCTCACGAACCTGCCGAACCGCGTCCTGTTCCGCGACCGCCTGGAGCACGCTGTGGCGCGCGCGAGCCGCAGCGGCTCGTCGCTGGCGGTGATGTTCCTCGACCTGGACAACTTCAAGGTGATCAACGACAGCCTCGGCCACGAGGCGGGCGACGAGCTGCTGGTGGAGCTGGCGCCGCGCCTGAGCCAGGCCATCCGGGGCGGCGACACCGTGGCGCGCTTCGGCGGCGACGAGTTCGTGCTGCTCTGCGAGGGGCTCGACGACGAGGCCGAGGCCGTGGAGATCGCGGAGCGCGTGAAGGCGAGCTTCAGCCGCCCGTTCGTGCTGCGCGGGAACGAGCACTTCGTGAGCGCCAGCATCGGCGTGGCCGTGAGCGGCGGCGGCGAGAACGTTCCCGAGGGGATGGTCCGCGACGCCGACGCCGCGATGTACCACGCCAAGCAGCGCGGCCGCGCCCGCTACGAGATCTTCGACGCGACGATGCGGCGCAGCGCGCTCGACCGCCTGCGCATCGAGGGCGAGCTGCGCCAGGCGATCGAGCGGGGCGAGCTGCGCCTGCACTACCAGCCGGTGGTCGACCTGCGAAGCGGCGAGATCGCAGCCGTGGAGGCGCTGCTCCGCTGGCAGCACCCGGAGCGCGGCCTGCTCGGCCCGGGCGAGTTCGTGCCGGTGGCGGAGGACAGCGGGCTGATCGTGCCGCTCGGCAAGTGGGTGCTGCGCGAGGCCATCCGCAGGGCCGACCACTGGCGCGCGCTGCGGCCGGAGCCCCCGGCGCCGCTCGTGGTGTCGGTGAACCTCTCGGCCCGCCAGCTCGTGGAGCCCGACTTCGTCTCCACCGTGGCGCGCATGCTCGACGAGGCCGGCCTGGACCCGCGCCAGCTCGCGCTCGAGATCACCGAGAGCCAGCTCATGGAGGACCCGCTCGCCTCGGCAGAGACCCTCTCCGCCCTGCGCGAACTGGGCGTCAGGCCCGTGCTCGACGACTTCGGCACCGGCTACTCGTCGCTCGGCTACGTGAAGCACTTCCCGCTCGAGTTCCTCAAGCTCGACCGCTCGTTCGTGGCCGAGCTCGGCGAGCGCGACGCGGTGATCGTCGGCGCCGTGGTGGAGATGTCCCGTGCGCTCGAGGCGCGCGTGGTGGCGGAGGGAATCGAGACCGAGACCCAGCTCGAACAGGTGATCGCGCTCGGCTGCGACCTCGCCCAGGGCTACTACTTCGCCCGCCCCGTTCCGCCCGAGCGGATCGACGAGCTGCTGCTCGAGGCGCCCTGGCGCGCGCGGGTCACCGGTTAGCCGCGCAGCCGTTCGTGGTAATGATCCGGGCGTGACCGCCGACCAAAAATCGGTTGCCGTCCTCGGCACCGGCATCATGGGTGCGCCCATGGCGCGGAACATCGCCGCCGCCGGCTTCGACACCCGTGTCTGGAACCGCACCCGCGAGAAGGCGGAGGGGCACGGGGCCACGGTGGCCGACACGCCGGCCGACGCCGTGAGCGGCGCCGACATCGTGGTGACGATGCTCGCCGACGGCGCCGCGGTGGACAGCGTGATGATCGAGGGCGGCGCGCTCGAGGCGATGCGCGACGACGCGCTCTGGATTCAGGCGAGCACGGTGGGGATAGCCGCCACCGATCGGCTGATGGAGGTCGCGAAGCGGCGCGGCGTGACCTTCGTCGACGCCCCCGTGCTCGGCACCAAGAAGCCCGCGGAGGACGGGGCGCTCGTCGTCCTCGCCTCGGGCCCGGACGACGCGCGCGACCGCGCCCAGCCGATCTTCGACGCGATCGGCAGCCGCACCATCGAGGTCGGCGAGGCCGGCGCGGGCACGCGGCTCAAGCTGGTGGTGAACAGCTGGATCGTCGACATGCTCGGCGCGCTCGCCGAGACGATCACGCTCGCGCAGGGACTCGACGTCTCGCCCGAGCTCTTCTTCGAGGCGATCGGCGGCGGCGCGATGGACGCGCCCTACGCGCACATGAAGGGCGGCATGATGCTGAAGGGGGAGTTCCCGCCCTCCTTCCCGCTCGACCTCGCGCTGAAGGACGCGCGGCTCGTGGTGGACGCGGCTCGTGACAGCGGAGCCGATCCCGAGGTCGCGCAGGCGGTCGTCCGCCTGCTCGAGAAGGCTTCCGAGCTGGGGCATGGGGATGAGGACATGGCGGCGATCTACTACGCCGCCGCGGACAAGAGCTAGTACCGAGGACACAGGAGGCGCCGCTTGGCCGTCGACGAGAGCAAGAAGGGCAAGACGTACCCGCCGTTCGAGTACGAGGCGGGGCGGGAGAAGATCCGCGAGTACGCGAACGCGGTGGGAGAGTTCAACCCGGTGCACCACGACCGCGAGGCGGCGAAGGCCGCCGGCTTCCGGGACGTGGTGGCGCCGCCGATGTTCGCGGTCGTCTACTCCACCGGCTCGGTGGCGCCGGCGATCCTCGACCCGGAGGTGGGCATCGACTTCGCGCGCATGCTCCACGGCAGCCAGGAGTTCGAGTGGGGCGAGCCGGTCTGCGCCGGCGACACGATCACCACCGAGACCACCGTCGAGGACCTGTACGAGCGCACGGGGATGGAGTTCTTCGTCTTCAAGTCGGTGTCGAAGAACCAGGACGGCGACGAGGTGGTCCGCGGCACCTGGACCAACATCGTCAGGGGAGGCTGAGATGGCCGATCTCGCGGTGGGGGACCAGATCCCGGAGCTGAAGGTGACCCCGGACAAGTACCTGCCGCACCGCTACGCGGGCGCGTCCGGGGACTTCAACCCGATCCACATCGATCCCGAGTTCGCCAAGGCGGTGGGTCTGCCCGGCAACATCCTGCACGGCCTCTACGGCATGGCGCAGGTGGCGCGCGCGGCGCAGCAGGCGGCCGGCGGCGATCCGCGCTCGCTGAAGCGCCTGTCGGTGCAGTTCCGCGGCATGGGCTTCCCCGAGCAGGAGATCACGGTGACCGGCACGGTGCGGGAGGAGCGCGACGGCCGCCTGGTGATCGCAACCGAGGCGGCCCAGGGCGACAACCGCATCATCCGCAACGCCGAGGCGGAGATCGAGGCGCGCTAGACACGGTCCTGCCCGCTCGCTATCGTCGCCCCCAGTTGAGTCGGCGTGGCCCGCCGGCTCTCTGGGAAGAGGGGCAATGACCGTTCGAGCGTCGCGCCGATGCTGATCGCTTCGTCCACCGGCTGGATCGTCGGAATCGTCCTCGGCGTGGTCGTGATCCTGGTGGCTGCCGTGATCGTGATCACGATCGTGGCGCTGGCGCAGCGCATCCAGGGGCAGGCGAAGACGGCGGAGGGCGCGGTCGAGCAGCTGCGCGCTCAAACGGCCGAGCTGCCCGGCATCGCCCGCATCAACGACTCGGGCGTGCGGATCCTCCACTCGGCGCGGGCGCTGCGAAAGGCCGCGGTGGGCAAGTAGATGGTCATCGCGCTGTCGAGCCACGGCTACTGGGCGATTGCGCTGGTGATCGGGCTCCTGGCGGCGCTGATCGTGGCCGGGCTCCTGGCGGCGCTGATCGCATCGGTGCGCGGCATCGAGAAATCGGTCGACACCCTGCTGGAGAGTGCCGGCCAGGTGGCGGCCAACACGGCGTACATCCCGCAGCTCGAGGCCACGGCGCCAGTGCTCGCGCAGATCGTGGACGAGGCCGTCATCCAGGACGCCTACATGAACGCTCTCACCGACGGCTACGGAGGCGTGAAGTGAGCACCAACCTGCTGATCGTCCTGAGCGTGGTGCTGGCCGTGGTTGTCGTGGCCGTGCTCGCGTTGGCGCTGATCGAGGTGCGCCGCGGGCTGGGCCGCATCTCGGACGGGCTGGGCGCGCTCGCAGGCGCGCTCGAGGGCGTCGAGGCCGAGCACCTGCGGCCGCTCGAGCCGGCCGTGAAGGCGATCAACGCGCAGTTCGAGATCATCCTGGGCGCGCTGCCGGGGATCGGGAAGAAGGCGGCGCTGGTGGCGGAGAAGAGGCCGCGATGACGCTCTGGTGGATCGGCGACGTGGTGCTGCTCGTGGTGATCCTGCCGGTGGTGATCCTGCTGCTGCACCGGGTCCTCTCGGCGGCGCGCAGCATCGTGCCGAGCGTTCGCAGCATCGCCGCCACGGCGGCGGCCGGGTCCAAGGACCTCGACGCCGTGCCGCTCCTGCTCACCACGCAGGAGCAGGTGGCGCAGACGGTTGAGGGAGTGGCCGGTTACGGCGGCTCCCTCGACGTGATCGTGGACGACGCGAGCTAGGAGGGGACGGATGTCGGGAGCAGCCGTGGTGATGATCGTTGCGGTGGTGCTGATCGTCCTCGCGCTCGTCTACTACCTCGTCTCCACGATCCTCGCGCTGCGCCAGATCACCGCGGGGCTCGACGACGTGATCGCCGGCGTGGGGGAGATCCTCGAGAAGACCGCCCCCGTGGGCGAGGTCGTGAACAACATCAACGGGAACCTGGACGCCGGCGTGGACCTGCTCGAGGGCCTGCTCGTGAAGAAGGCCGGCCTCGTCGACTCGATGGGCCTGATCGAGGGCCTCTATCCCGGTGCGGCCGCGGCGGGCCTGCGCAACTTCCCGGAGAGCACCGAGATCGAGGCGCCGCGCATCGCCGAGGTCTATACGAAGGGCACGCTGACCCTGGCGCGCCTGGGGCGCGAGGCGCCCATCGCCGCCGCCAACCCCGCCGGCCCTGTCCTGCGCAACGCGGCCGGCGGCAGCCTTGCCGCTCGCCGGCTTTATCCGGATATCCGCCAGTCCAAGCCCGAGCTGATGCCGCGCTCGCCCGTGATCGGCACGGACGCGCCGGAGCAGTACGAGCAGCGCGACGACATCGGCAAGCCGCGCAAGCGGATGCCCGCTCGCTGAGCCGAACGAAAGGAGCACGGGTTGCAGACTCCCGCGTCATTCGAGTACGAGCGGGCGACGAGCGTCGAGGGCGCGATCGCCGCGCTCCAGCGGCTCGGTCCCGAGGCCCGCATCATCGCCGGCGGCCACAGCCTGCTGCCGATGATGAAGCTGCGGCTGGCCAATCCCGAGCACCTGATCGACATCAACGACCTCGCCGAGCTTGCCTATATTCGGGACGAGGGTGATGAGATCGCCATCGGCACGCTCACTCGTCACGTGGACCTCTTGAAGTCCGATCTGCTCGCGCGCCGCTTTCCGGTCTTCCGGGACGCCGAGCAGGTGATCGCCGACCCGGTGGTGCGCAACCGCGGCACGATCGGCGGCTCGCTCTGCCAGGCCGACCCTGCCGAGGACCTCTCGGCCGTCTGCACGGCCGTCAAGGCGAAGGCCGTGATCCGCGGCGCGAGCGGGCAGCGCAGCGTGGGCATGGACGAGTTCCACGCCGGCCCCTACACGACCGCCGTGGGGGAGGGCGAGATGCTCACCGAGGTGCGCCTGCCCGTGCGGCCGGGCGCCGGCAGCGCCCACGAGAAGGTCGAGCGGCGCGCGGGCGACTGGGCGATCGCGGCGGCGTCGGCCGCGATCTGGATCGACGGCAGCACGATCTCCGAGGTTGGGATCGCGCTCAGCGCCCTGGGCCTCACCACGGTCCACCTGTCGCGCGCGGAGGAGCTGCTGCGCGGCAAGGCGCCCTCCGAGGAGCTGTTCGAGCAGGCCGGAGCGATCGCCTCCGAGGACTGCTCGCCGATGCCCGACGGCCGCGGGCCGGTGGACTACAAGCGCCACCTCGCGGGCGTCCTCACGAAACGTGCCCTCACGCGCGCCACCGAACGCGCCCTGCACCAGGAGGTCTGACTCGATGCAAGTGTCGATAACGATCAACGGCGAGCGGGTGTCGCGCGACGTCGAGCCGCGCATGCTGCTCGTCCACTTCATCCGCGAGACCCCAGGGCTGACCGGGACCCACTGGGGCTGCGACACCTCCAACTGCGGCGCCTGCGTGGTGCTGATGGACGGCGAGCCGATCAAGTCGTGCACCACGCTCGCCGTGATGTGCGAGGGACACGAAATCCGCACGGTCGAGTCGCTCGAGGTGAACGGGCAGCTCGACCCGATCCAGCAGGGCTTCCACGAGATGCACGCGCTCCAGTGCGGCTTCTGCACGCCGGGCATGCTGATGACCGCGCGGGCGCTGCTGGACGAGAACCCCAACCCCACCGAGCAGGAGATCCGCACCGCGATCTCGGGCGGCATCTGCCGCTGCACCGGATACAAGAACATCGTCGCCGCCGTCCGCTGGGCGGCCGAGCACCAGCCGGCGGCGAGGCAGGAGGTCTGACATGGCGATCATCGAGAACCTTCCGAGCCCCACCGAGGAGCGGCCGATCGGCTTCGGCCGGCTGAAGCGCAAGGAGGACGCGCGCTTCATCCGCGGCAAGGGCACCTACCTGGACGACATCCGCCTGCCGGGGATGGTCTACGGCGCGTTGCTGCGCAGCCCGTACGCCCACGCGAAGATCGTCTCGATCGACACCTCGCGCGCGCTCGCGCATCCGAACGTGGCGGCGGTCGTCACGGCGAAGGATCTCGAGACGCTCGGCCTCGCCTGGATGCCGACGATCTCCTACGACACCCAGGCCGTGCTGGCCGGCGACAAGGTGCGCTTCCAGGGCCAGGAGGTCGCGTTCGTGATCGCCACCGACGAGTACTCGGCCAACGACGCGCTCTCGCTGATCGACGTGGAGTACGAGCCGCTGCCGGCGGTGGTCAACGCGCGCAAGGCGCTCGACCCCGACGCGCCGCTGATCCGCGACGACAAGCCCGAGCAGACCGACAACCTCGCGAGCCCGCTCTGGGAGGCCGGCGACAAGGACGCCACCGACAGGGCGTTCGCCGAGGCCGACACGATCGTGAGCCGCGACATCATCTATCCCCGCTGCCACCCGGCTCCGCTCGAGACCTGCGGGATGATCGCCGACTTCAACCCGGAGACCGGGCAGCTCGACATCTACAACGGCAACCAGGCGCCGCACGCCCATCGCACCGTGTACGCGCACGTGGCCGGCCTGGCCGAGCACATGATCCGCATCCGCTGCCAGGACATCGGCGGCGGCTTCGGCAACAAGGTGCCCGTCTACCCGGGCTACGTGTGCGCGATCGCCGGCTCGATCGTGGCCGGCGTCCCCGTGAAATGGGTCGAGAATCGCACCGAGAACCTGGTGTCCACCGGCTTCGCGCGCGACTACGTGATGAAGGCCGAGATCTGCTCGAAGGACGGCAAGATCACGGGCCTGCGCGTGGACGTGATCGCCGACCACGGTGCGTTCGACT
This sequence comes from Thermoleophilaceae bacterium, assembly GCA_035572055.1. Taxonomy (GTDB): domain Bacteria; phylum Actinomycetota; class Thermoleophilia; order Solirubrobacterales; family Thermoleophilaceae; genus JAICJR01. Next base: position 11,893 of record DATNBJ010000043.1, read on the forward strand.
CCACCGCGCAGCCCACCAAGTTCCCTGCGGGCTTCTTCCACATCGTCTGCGGCTCCTACGACCTCGAGGCCTCGCACGTCAGGGTCAAGGCCGTCTACACGAACAAGGCGCCGGGCGGCGTGGCCTACCGCTGCTCGTTCCGCATCACCGAGGCCGTCTACCTCGTGGAGCGCATGGTCGACGCGCTCGCGCTCGAGATGAAGGCGGACCCGATCGAGCTGCGGATGAAGAGCTTCATCAGGCCCGAGCAGTTCCCCTACGAGACCACCACCGGCTGGACCTACGACTCCGGCAACTACGCGGAGACCATGCGCGTGGCGATGGACATCGCGGGCTACGAGGATCTGCGCCGAGAGCAGGCGGAGAAGCGCGCGCGCGGCGAGCTGATGGGCATCGGCGTGGCGTTCTTCACCGAGGGCGTCGGCGCCGGCCCGCGCAAGCACATGGACATCCTCGGCCTGGCGATGAACGACGGCGCCGACCTGCGCGTGCACCCGTCCGGCAAGGCCGTGGTCTCGATCAGCGCGCAGACCCAGGGCCAGGGGCACGAGACCACGTTCGCGCAGATCGTGGCCGAGGAGCTCGGCATCCCGCCGGAGGACGTGGAGGTGCGCCACGGCGACACCGACCGCTCCCCCTACGGGCTGGGCACCTACGGCAGCCGGTCGACGCCGGTGTCCGGCGGCGCGGTGGCGGTCGTCTCGCGCAAGGTGCGCGACAAGGCGCGGCTGATCGCCGCCGAGATGCTCGAGACGCGGCCCGAGGACCTGGCCTGGGAGAAGGGCCGCTGGTACGTGAAGGGCGACCCGGACAAGGGCGCGCTGATCGAGGACATCGCGGTCCGCGCCTACAGCGGCGAGTCGCTGCCCGAGGGGATGGAGGGCGGCCTCGACGCCCAGGTGATCTACGACCCGCCGAACCTCACCTACCCGTACGGCGCCTACATCGCGGTGGTCGACATCGACCCCGATACCGCCGAGGTCAAGGTGCGCCGTTTCATCGCGGTCGACGACTGCGGCGTGCGCATCAACCCGATGGTGGTGGACGGCCAGATCCACGGTGGGCTTGCCGAGGGCATCGGCATCGCGCTGATGGAGGTCCTCACCTTCGACGACGAGGGCAACTGCCTCAACTCGTCGTTCATGGACTACCTGATCCCGACCGCGCTCGAGTGCCCGGACTTCGAGCTGGGCGAGACCGTCACGCCCTGCCCGCACCATCCGCTGGGCGCCAAGGGCGTGGGCGAGTCGCCCAACGTGGGCTCGCCGCCGGCGATCGTGAACGCCGTGATCGACGCGCTGCACGAATCGCACGGCGTCGATCACATCGACATGCCGTGCACGCCCGCCCGGGTGTGGGCGGCGATGCAGGGGCGGCCGGAGCCGCCGCAATGATCACCGCCGCCATGTCACGGCGGGCCGAGCAGCTCGCCGCCGCGGGGGCGCCGTTCGTGACGGCGACGGTCGTCCGCGCCCAGCGGCCGACGAGCGTCCAGGCCGGGAACGTCGCCCTGGT
>DATNBJ010000044.1:0-5286 GCA_035572055.1 Thermoleophilaceae bacterium
CGTCTTGTCGATCCGACCCTGGAATATCGGCACCCCGAGCTCCATGCACTTGGAGATAACTTCCCTCCGTTGCATCCCCGCCTCACGCGCGAGCTCGGTGGGGGTCAGATGGATCGCCATGAACGTCCCTCCCGTCGTCGATGTGCCTACCAGGACTTTATCGATCGGAACAGACGGCGCAACCATTTTTTCCGCAATTGGGCGGACTAACGGTCGATGTCTACCGGGTAATCTGCGGCCGGATGCCCGAGCGCACGGAGCAGAGCGACGAGCTGTTCCTCGAGTCGCTCATGGACACGAACCTGTACTCGATGGGCGCGTACTTCTCCGACCAGCACCCGGACCTCGTTGACGAGGTGATCGACCAGGCGGTGGCCATCGAGCAGCAGGGCCTGCGCGGCTACGCGGAGGCGAACGGCCTGTCGCTCGAGGCCTGCTTCGAGACGCTGCTCACCGGCCTGGCGGTGCGCTACTACAAGGCGGTGGCGGCATGAGGCGCAGCGCGTTCCTGGCCGGGCTCACGCTCCTGCTCGCGCTTCCCGCTGCCTGTGGGGGGAAGAGCGAACAGGTGTCCGGGCAGCCGCTGGCCGGCGCCGCGAAACTGCATCTCGTGCGGATCGCGAGCTTCTCGTCGCCCGTGTACGTGACCTCGCCGCCCGGCGACGCGAGCCGCGTGTTCGTGGTCGAGCAGGCGGGCCGGATCATGCTCGTGAAGAACGGCCGCAAGCTGAACACGCCGTTCCTCGACATCCGCGGCGACGTGCAAGCGGGCGGCGAGCGCGGGCTGCTCTCGGTGGCGTTCCCGCCGGACTACTCGCACAGCGGACGGTTCTACGTCTACTACACGGACAAGAGCGGGAACATCCGCCTCCAGGAGTTCAAGCGCTCGAGCAACCCCGACCGCGCCGACCTGGGGTCGCGGCGCCAGGTTCTCTTCCAGGACCACAGCCAGTTCCCCAACCACAACGGCGGGCAGCTCGAGTTCGGTCCCGACGGCTACCTGTACGTCGGGCTCGGCGACGGCGGCAGCGCCGGGGATCCCTCGAACCACGCGCAGATCCTGAACACGCTGCTCGGCAAGATCCTGCGGATCGACCCGCGGGCCTCGGGTGGGCGGGCGTACACGATTCCCTCGAGCAACCCGTTCGCCCGCCGGCGTGGCGCGCGCGGCGAGATCTACGCGTATGGCCTGCGCAACCCCTGGCGCTTCTCGTTCGACCGCTCGACCGGCGACCTGGCGATCGCCGACGTGGGGCAGGACAAGTTCGAAGAGATCGACTTCGCCCGCAAGGGCAAGGCGGCGGGCGCGAACTACGGCTGGAAGAGCTACGAGGGGTTCCAGCGCTACTCGAGCCAGCCCCTGAACGGGCACGCCGTGCGGCCGGTGCTCGTGCGCCCCCACAGCCAGGGCTTCTGCGCGATCATCGGCGGCTACGTGGTGCGCGACCGCTCGCTGGGGTCGCTCTACGGCCGCTACGTCTACGGGGACAACTGCAACCCCGGCATCTACTCGGTGAAGCTGCGCAGCGGCCGCGCTTCCGGCGGCCGCACGCTGCGCTTCCGGGTGCAGGGACTGAGCTCGTTCGGCCAGGACGCGCGCGGCCGGATCTACCTGGCGTCGCTCAGCGGGCAGCTCTACCGGCTGGCGGCCTGAACGGCGGCGTCCGCCGCCCTGATGCGGGCCATGCCCGCGCGCTGCACGTTCTGGTAGATGCGCTCGAGCATCGGATAGGCGGGTTTCTCGGCGCCATTCGGGTCGAGCAGGCCCTTCTGGTTGTAGGGCGCGCCGGTGAACGGGTTGCCGCCGTCCCAGCCGGGTCTGACCTTGAAGTCGCGCAGGATCCAGACGATCGCGCCGTTCACGAACGGCTTGGAGTCGAAGACGCTGTTCTGGAACGACAGCCAGTCGTCCTGGAACTCGTAGGTGCCCTTCTCGTCGACCGCGCCGTGGCGGTTCGACTCGGCGCCGTACTCGGTGATGAACAGCGCGAGGTTCGGGTAGTAGGCGTGCATCTGGTCGAGGTAGGGACCGATGCCGTTGCGGTCCACGAGCTGGCCGCTCGGGCCGGGGTACCAGCCGAAGTAGTCGTTGATCCCGAGCGCGGTTATGTACTTGTACTCGGGGATCTTGGGCGTGGACGGGTAGCCCGCGATGTCGAATGCCAAGAGGCGCGTGGGGTCGAGCTGCTTGACCAGGTCATGGGCCGCCTGGATGTAGCGGATCTGGCCGAACGTGGGCCGCGAGGGGTTCTCGTTGCCGATCGACCAGGTGAGCACAGAGGGGTGGTTCTGGTCGCGCAGGATCATGTTCTGGAGCATCGAGATGCCCTTGTCGCGCACCGACTTCAACTTGAGCGCGTCCTCGCTCATGCGGTACATCGGGATCTCGTCCCAGACCAGGATCCCGGCGCGATCCGCGGCCTCGAGGAACTGCGGGTTGAGCGGGTAGTGGGAGCGCGTGATCGTGGCGCCGAGCTGCTGGAGCTGGCTGAACTGGGCGCGGATCTGCTCGGGGGTGAGCGCGCCGCCGGTGCCCGGCGCCTCCTCGTGCACGCTCGCGCCGCGCAGCGTGGTGGCCACGCCGTTCAGCAGCAGGCGGCCGTTCTTCACCTTGATCGAGCGGATGCCCACGTGCGCCGTGTAGCCGGCGCCTGTCCTGCCGCCGGTCTGCACAGAGGCCCTGACGTTGTAGAGCTGCGGATCGCCCGGCTCCCACAATCGCGGGTTGGGGATCGTGATCTTCGCCTGGACCTGGCGCAGGCCGTGGGGCGGGATCGCGATCGGCTTGAAGTGGAGTGCGAGGCCGCCCACCGACGCGCGGAAGAACGCCCTGCGCTTCCGGCTGCTGACGTTGTGGAGCGTTGCCGAGACGAGCACCGAGGCGTCGCAGGCGCGGCAGGGGAGTGTCGGACGCGCCGAGAAGTTGGAGATGTCGACGCGGTCGATCTTGCGCAGGTAGACCTCGCGGAGGAGGCCGCCGTAGTTCCACCAGCCGCCGCCCGGCGTGCCGTTGTCCGAGTCCACCAGCGGCGGCAGGTCGTCGTCCGAGCGGCGGCTGTCCACGCGCACCACAAGGTGGTTCACGCCGGTCTTCCGCACCTTCGTCAGCGGCACCTCGAAGGGCAGGTAGGCGCCCTCGTGCGTGCCGACCTGCACGCCGTTCAGGTACACCCGCGCCCGGTAGTTCACGGACTCGAAGCGCGCGACCCAGGTGGTGCTCTTGGTGCCCCGCGGCAGCCGGAAGTCCTTGCGGTACCAGCCCACGCCACCTCGCTGGCTCGCGTCGGAGAGGTCGTTGGCGTTCCACGCGTTCGGGACGTTCACGGGGGTCCAGCCCGTCAGGTCGGGCTGGCGCATGAAGCCCTGAGCGATGCCCTGATCGGTCGGGTCGAGCCGGAAGTACCAGACGCCCTGGAGCAGGTAACGGCCCGTATAGCCGTCGTGGTAGAGCACCTTGGTGGTGGGCTTCGCCGCCTCCTGGCTGGGGCCGGCGAGGGCCTGCGCGGGCATGGCAAAGAGGAACGCGAGCGCGACGAGGAGCAGGAGCATGCGTAGGGACCTGAACAAACGTGCGGGTAGGTCGATGCGGTACCGGCGGGCCTGCCCGCCCGTTGACTGCTGAGAACAGGCTAGACCAGAATCGGCGCGTGGCTTACTTCCGGGACGACGCCGAAGTGTACGAGCGCATCGGTCGTCTCCTGCAGCCGGTCGTGGAGGACGAGGAGCTCGCGGCCCGGTTCCAGGGCGCGAACACGATCGTTCAGCACCACCGGGCGCTGCTCGAGGAGGTGGGGCGAGAGAACCTGCTGGACCTCGCGGCGGCGGCTTCTCAGTAGCCGCCGAGGTCGCGCGTCTCGAACAGCCGCCGCGGGTTGTCCACGGTCATCCGGCCGATCTGCTCGTCCGTCACGCCCAGCTCTCGCAGCCGGTCGAGCCCGACGTCCGACAGGTAGGTCCAGCAGCCGCGCTCCGACTCGGTGCGCTGTGCGAGGTCCTCCGGCATCAGGTCCGTGTAGGAGGGCTGGTCGTGGGCCAGCACGATGCGGTCGGCGTAGCCGCGCGCGCAGAAGCCGGCGATCCACTGAAGGCGCTTGGCCTCCGGCTCCATCCAGGGGCCGAGTCCCTCCGGGAAGTGGAAGGAGTCGAAGCCGACGATCGAGCCGCGGTCCATGATCTGCGCGATCGTCTCGACCTCCGCCTCGGGCGTGCGGTCGATGTGGCCGATCATCACGCGCGAGAGGTCCACGCCCTCGTCCTCGAACACCTCGAGCTGCATCTGACCTGTGGCCGCGCCGTTCGTGTGCGTGAAGATCGGCGCTCCGGTGCGGCGGTGGGCCCTGGCGGTGTTGCGCAGCGTGTAGTCCACGCCCTGCGTGACGCCGGGCGCGTCCGTGGCGCACTTGATGATCGCCGCCTTGACGCCCGTGTCGCCGATGCCCTCCTCGATGTCCTTCACGAGGAAGTCCTCCACGCGCTCGCCGCTGCGGCCTTCGAACTGGGGCTCGATCTCGTGGAAGAGGAAGAACAGCGGCACGTCGTTCATCGTGTAGAAGCCGGTGCTGACGACGATGTTCACGTCGCTCTGGTCGGCCACGCGCTTGACGAGCGGCACGTTGCGTCCGATGCCGACGGCCGTTCGGTCGACGATCGTGTCGACGCCCTTGGCCTTGGCCGTCGCGAGCTTGCGGACTGCGTCCTCCACCCGCCGATCGGGATCGCCGAAGGTCTGCGGCCAGTTCCGGCCGACCTCCGCGTCGGTGAGGAACACGTGCTCGGTCATGAGCGTGAAACCGAGCTCGCTCGAGTCCACGCTGTCCCCGCGCGCGGTGGGGACGGCGGTCACTCGTCCTCCTCCCGGTGCGCCTTCACGAGCTGGTTGAGGGTGGCCTTGCTGCCGTGCTTCGGCTTCCAGCCGAGCTCCTTCTTGGCACGGTCCGTCTTCATCAGCACCTCCTTGCGCACGGAGTGGATCCAGGAGAGCTGGGCGGGCGTGGGCAGCTTCGCGATCACCTCGGCGGTGACGTCCACCGCGAGCTCCGGGATCGGGACGGAGTACCAGCCCATCGCGGCCGCGAGGTCGCGCGACCTGAGCGTGCCGCCGCCCGCCAGGTTGTACGGGCCCGGCGCGCCCTTGCCCAGCACGCCCGCCACGAACGCCGACGCCACGTCGTCCTCGTGCACGAGCTGGAAGCGCGTGCCGGGGTCGGGGATCACCGGCTTGAGGATCGGCAGCGCGCCGATCACCCGGGCGATCGCGTCCGGCATCGAGTCCGCGATGCGCACGTA
>DATNBJ010000045.1:0-4980 GCA_035572055.1 Thermoleophilaceae bacterium
CCCTGCGTCCTTGGGCTCCTCGGTTTCGCGCTCTCAGCTCGGTCAGCGGCCGCGCTACGGGCTGGTAGCGCAGGCTGACCGGTCGAGTGCGCTGCAAACCTTCGCGATGCTGCGTCCTCGGTCGGTCGCGGGCATTCGCCCTGCGGCTTCCCTGCGTCCTTGGGCTCCTCGGTTTTCGCGCTCTCAGCTCGGTCAGCGGCCGCGCTACGGGCTCGAGCTCGTCGCGCGGCCGTAGACTCTCGTTATGCCCCGTGCCTCGCAGCGCGCGGAAAGTGCTGCAAATAGTGACTTTCTAGATTCGTTCGCCGCCGTCTCCGAAGCGGTCGAGTCCGGCGCCGGCCTGCCCGAGGTTGCGCGTGCCGCTTCGCGCGCGCTGGGCGCCAGCGTGGCCGTGGTCGACTCCACCGCGAGCGTTCTCGCCGTCGCCTGCGCGTCGCCGGAGGACGAGCGCGCCGTGCTCTCGCGCGGCGACGTACTCGAGCTGCGAGTGGCCGACTCCACCGTGGGCCAGCTTCGCTACCGGGCGCGCGGGGCTGAGCCGCCGGCGCCCCTGCTGAGGCTCGTCGGCACGCTGATCGCGCAGGAGGTGGAGCGCGCGGTGGCGCCCAGCCGCGCGAGCGAGGCGGCGACCAACGCATTGCTCACCGACGTCCTCGAGCGCCGGACCAGCGACCGTGACGCGATCGTCGCCCGGGGCCACGAGCTCGGCTCCGACCTCTCGAACGGCGCGTCGGTGATCGTCGTCCGCACCCTGCCGCTGCAGCCCACCGAGGTGGACTGGCGGGCGCGCGTCCTCACCCTCGCCGAGCGCGGTTCCCGGGCGCTGGCGCGCGGGTCGCTGTGCGGCATCGTCGAGCTGGCGAGCTCCGGCAGCCAGGACGTGGAGCTCGTGATCGTGGTGCCGGGCGTCGACGCCGACCTCTGCCGCCGAGTGGCCGACGCGGTCCACCGCGAGCTGGAGATGAACCTGTCGGGCTTCGCGATCGCGATCGCCCGCAGCCGCCCGACCGCCGATCCCGCCGACATCCACCGCGCCGGCTCGGAGGCCTTCCTCGCGGCCAACGTGGCGGTCGCCCAGGGATCCACCGAGCTGGCCTTCGAGGAGACCGGCGCATACCGGCTGCTGCTCCCGGCCCTGGTCGAGGACCCCGAGGAGCTGCGCCGCTTTCACGACGAGACCGTCGCCCCGCTCGTCACCTACGACGAGCAGTACGAGACCGAGCTGGTCCGCACCCTCGAGTCCTTCCTCGACGCGGACGGCAACGTGGCCCAGACCGCCCAGCGCCTCTATACGCACCGCCACACGGTGCGCTACCGGCTTGAGCGAGTCCGCGAGCTCACCGGGCTGGACGTCAGCTCGACCGACGGCCGCGAGCGCCTCGGCCTGGGCCTGAAGGCAATGCGGGTCTTGGGCATCCTGCCGCCCCACGGACCCGCCACGGAGAAGGGCGCCGAGGGCGGCCGCGTGCCGCATCACGAGAAGGATCGTCACTAGTTCCGACGCGCCGGCGCTACTTCCGTCGGCGAAATCGGTTAACAATCCCGACGACCACCTTGCTTAACCGCCGACGTCGCTCAGGCGACCGAGGCGGCCGGGGGACCCAGTTCGTCGGGGCGAATGGCCGCAAGGCCTAGCGCGACTCTTTCCGCGCGAGCCCGTCAGCTAACCCCGGAAGCGCTGACGAAAGAGAGATGGCTCAATGAAGAACCGCCCCAGCGGGCGTTTGCTCTGTGCGTGCGCCGCCACGGCGCTGCTCGTGCTCGCCGCAGCCCCCGCCGCCTTCGGGCGGTTCGGCTCCACGACCCTCCGCAAGGGAGCGCACGGTCACGACGTGCGTGTCCTCCAATCGTGGCTCGACAAGCTCGGCTATAGGACCAGCGTCGACGGCGCCTTCGGCCGGGGCACCCAGCGCTCGGTCCGGCGCTTCGAGAAGAAGGAGAAGCTGAAGGTCGACGGGATCGTCGACCGTGCCGAGGCCAAGCTCCTGCGCCAGCGGATGGACGCACGCCAGAACGGCAAGGCCGGCTCCGGTGGCGGCTCGGTCAACGGCGGCAGCGACACCACCGTCTCCAATCCGAACGCCACCACCCCCGGTGCCAAGGCGCGGATGTCGAGCGACGGCCACACCGCGCTCGCCCCGGCGGGCGCGCCGGCGCAGGTCCAGGCCGTGATAGCCGCCGCCAACGAGATCACGAGCACCGGCTACCGCTACGGCGGCGGCCACGGGAGCTTCGACGACTCGGCCTACGACTGCTCGGGCGCCGTCAGCCACGCGCTGCATGGAGCCGACCTGGTGAAGAGCCCGCTCGACTCCACCGACTTCGAGAGCTGGGGCGCGCGCGGCCGCGGCCAGTGGATCACGGTGTACGCGAACTCGGGCCACGCCTACATGGTGGTCGCCGGCCTGCGCTTCGACACGTCGGGCAGCGGCGAGAAGGGCCCGCGCTGGCGCAAGCAGCTCCGTTCGAGCCACGGCTACGTGGCGCGGCACCCGGACGGGTTGTAGCGGGTCAGACGGCCGGGACGGGCTCGCCGTCCACGACCAGGCCGCCGCCGCCGGCGGCCTTGACCTCGTAGAGGCAGAGGTCCGCGCGATGGGTCAGCTCGTCGAGCGTCTCGAGACCGTTCCAGATCGCGAGGCCGGCGGAGAAGTGCTCGCCCGCCGGGGTGAGCTCGCGCAGGCGGCTGACCGCCGCCTCGCCCTTCGAGGGGTCCACGAGCAGGACCGAGAACTCGTCGCCGCCGAGGCGGGCGAGGATGTCGCCGGCCCGGAAGGCCGAGCGGATGCGCTCCGCCGTGTCGCGCAGCAGCCGGTCGCCCTCGGCGTGGCCGAGCTCGTCATTCACGCGCTTGAGGCCGTCGAGGTCGATCATGAGGACGCCCACCGCCTGGCCGCTGCGCGCGGCCCGCGGTAGCTGGCCGCCGGCGGCGCCGGTCCAGCCGCGTCGGTTCAGAAGGCCGGTCAGGTCGTCGACGACCGCCGCGCGCTCGAGCCGCTGGGTGAGCTCCACCATCCCCCGCGAGAGCGATCGCAACGTGCCGGTCACCGCCATGGCGACCACCACGAGCAGCGCGGCGCTCGACCAGTCCACGGGGAACGCCGGAGCGCCGATCACGATCATCGGGAGGAAGGCGCAGGCGGCAAACGTGGCGACGGCCGCGACGAGCTGCCGATCGGTTCCGCGCAGGCCGAACCAGATCATCGGCATCACCAGCAGGATCGAGTTGCCGGAGGCCACGCCGCCCTCGCCCCACTGGAGCAGGGTGAGCGTCACCAGCCCGCCGTACGCGGCCGGATAGAAGAGCAGCGGCCGCCGCCTGCCCACACCCGTGACCACGAGCGGCGCAAGACATGACCCCGCGGCGCCGATGAAGAAGGGGAGCTGATGAGAGCCCGAATGGGCCGCGGTCGCGATGCCGACCGGCACGACATTGCCGACCACCGCGAAAACGATCGCGCGCGTGCGATTCGATACCCGTCCCATCCATACCTATATCGGCGAAGAAGCCCGCCACTTGACGCTCTGCGAACGGATTCGTCGCGAGGTCCTGAAGGCCCGCCGCAGCGCCTATCCTGAGCCAGGCCCTGGGGGGTCGTCTAGTTGGTAGGACGTCGGGTTTTGGTCCCGATAACGGGGGTTCGAGTCCCTCCCCCCCAGCTCGGCGGCTGCGAACGTGACGAGAGCCGCCAATCGCTACGCTGCTACCCGATGGCCCCGTCCCCAACGGTGCTGATCATGGCCGCCGGCCACGGCACGCGCATGCGGTCGTCCTTGGCGAAGGTGCTGCACCCCGTGTGCGGTCGCCCGATGCTTCACTGGGTGATCGAGGCGGCGCGCGCCGCGGGCGCCGGACGCATCGTCTGCATCACCCGTCCCGGCGAGGGCGTCGACCAGGATCTGCCCGAGGGAGTCGAGTACGCCGAGCAGACAACCGGGGAGGGAACGGGCGCCGCGATCCTCGCCGCGCGCGACAACATCGATCCGCAGGAGACCGTCCTCGTCCTCTCGGGCGACCACCCGCTGATCTCATCCGACCTGATCGGGGACCTCACCAGGGAGCACCTCCACGCCGGCGCCGCCGCCACCGTGCTCACCACGGAGGAGCTCGACCCGACCGGCTACGGCCGCATCGTCAGAGGAGCCAACGGATCGGTCGAGCGGATCGTCGAGACGAAGTACACCGACGGCGTCCCAGCGGAAGAGCTCGCCATTCGCGAGATCAACATCGGCACCTACGCCTTCACCGCGGGCGACCTGTTCGACGCGCTGGACCAGGTGGGCCTGGAGAACGGCGAGCGCTACCTCACCGGCGTGTTCCCGGTGCTGCGCGAGCGCGAGCGGCCCATCGCGGCCCACATGACCAAGGACGTGCTGAGCGCCATGGGCGTGAACACCCGCGCCGACTTGATGACCGTCGAGACCCACCTCACCGAGCGGCTGATCGAGCAGCACGCCGTGAACGGCGTCCGCTTCCTCTCGCCGCAAACGACCACGATCGAGGCGGACGTGGAGATCGGCCCGGACACCGTGATCGCGCAGGGCGTCTCGCTCCACGCCGGCACGCGCGTCGGCGAGGGCTGCGAGATCGGCCCGCACACGACGATCAGGGAGACGACGATCGGCGACCGCGTGTGGATCGCGCACGCCTTCATGGTCGGGGCCGAGGTCCACGACGAGGCCAAGATCGGCCCCTTCGCCTACCTCCGCCCGGGGGCGGTCATCCGCAAGGGCGCCAAGATCGGCACGTATGTCGAGATCAAGAACTCGGACATCGGCGAGGGCACCAAGGTGCCGCATCTCTCCTACCTCGGAGACGCCGACGTGGGCGAGCAGACCAACATCGGCGCGAGCAACGTGACCGCCAACTACGACGGCCGCAAGAAGCACCGCACGAAGATCGGAAAGCGCGTGAAAACCAGCGTCGACACCACCTTCGTGGCCCCGGTTAGCGTCGGGGATGACGCGTACACTGGTGCC
>DATNBJ010000046.1:0-3533 GCA_035572055.1 Thermoleophilaceae bacterium
AGCGGGATCCGAACCAGTCAAGGAGCCCTACGACATTGGCATACGTCATCGCAGAGCCCTGCATCGACACGAAGGACAACTCGTGCGTCGAGGTCTGTCCGGTTGACTGCATCCATCCCACGCCAGAGGAGCCGGACTACGACGCGGTCAACCAGCTGTACATCGACCCGGACGAGTGCATCGACTGCGATGCCTGCGTCGAGGCCTGCCCGGTGGACGCCTGCTTCGCCGAGGATCAGCTGCCCGACGAGTGGCAGAAGTACATCGCGATCAACGCCGACTACTACAAGAAGGCGTAGGCGTTTCTAGAACCGTCGGCCCTATTGGGCCATCGGCAGAGCAGTACCGCTGACATCGCTGGGGAAGGGCGAGGCGGCCTGCATCACCGGGATGTCCTGCGGCGTCACCGCGATCAGCCCGCGCGCCGCGTGGGAGATCGCCTGGGACGCCGGGGCGTGCGGGTCGGTGACCACGAGCGGCTCACCAGTGTCCGCGCCCACTCGCAGCTCCTCCTGGAGCGGCACCTTGCCGAGCAGCGGAACATCGAGCTCGTCGGCGAGCTGCTGTCCCCCGCCCTCGCCGAAGATCGTGAAGCGCTGGCCGTCGGGCGTGGTGAAGCCGGACATGTTCTCGATCACGCCGGCCACCTCGATGTCGAAGCGCCGCGCGGTCTCGGCGGCGCGCTTGGCCACCTTCTGGGCCGCCGGCTGCGGCGTGGTGACGATCACGAACCTGGCCTGCGGCAGGAGCTGCGCCAGCGTCATCGACACGTCGCCGGTGCCCGGCGGCAGGTCGATCAGCAGGTAGTCGAGCTCGCCCCAGTCCACGTCCTCGAGGAACTGGCGGATGGCCTTGTGCAGCATCGGGCCGCGCCAGGTGATCGCCTGGTCGGCCTCATCCAGGAAGTACTGGATCGACATCGTCTTGACGCCGGTCCGCGAGGTGAGCGGGATGATCTTCCGCTGGGCGGAGACCTGCGGCCTGCCCTCCACGCCGAGCATGCGCGGGATCGAGTAGCCCCACACGTCGGCGTCGAGCGCGGCGGTGGTCTTGCCCTCGGCGAACAGCGCGGCGGCCAGGTTGGCGGTCAGCGTGGACTTGCCCACGCCGCCCTTGCCGGACGCCACGCAGATCACGTTGCGCACCTGGGCGAGCGATCCCTCGGGGAGCGAGCCGCGGCCCAGCTTCTGCTGGAGCCCCTGCTTCTCCTGCGCGGACAGGACATCGAAGCCCACACGCACGTTGGTGACGCCCTCGAGGGCCGACACCTGCTCGACCACAGCCTTCTCGAAGTGGGAGCGGATCGGACAGCCGGGCGTGGTGAGCGATACGACCACGTCCACGCGACCGCCCTCGTGCACGTCGATCGACCGGACCATTCCGAGGTCGACGATGCTCTGGCGCAACTCTGGGTCGATGACCGGGCGCAGGGCCTCGGTGATCTGCTCCTGGGTGGGCATCTCTCTTGATTGTGGCAAAAGGGTTCGAGAACGACACCGGCGGGGCCCGAAGGCCCCGCCGGCTGAGGGAGGAGAGGTACTACTTACTGCCGGCGGAATATGAGGCCGGCAGTTCTACCCGTGACCCGCACCTCTCCAGGGCGGTCACGGGGGAAGCGGGTTTAGCCGATTCCGTTGGTCACGTTCGCAACGAACTCGTTCGCATTGCGCTCGAGGTCGGAACGCGCCGACTTGAACTGCGACTCGATGTCCTTGCGGGTCGTCTTGACCTGGGACTCGATGCTGCGGCGGTTGCGGCGCACGAAGCGCTCCGCCTGCGTGCGGTTGCGCTTCAGCTCACGACGGAGCTGGTTGCGTGCGGTCGTGCCGCGACGCTCGAACTTGCGGAGGTTCGTGACCACGCGCTTCTGGAGCTTCGTGATCTCGCGCTCCGCAGTGTCGCGGCTGGTGAAGGGCTTGACGTTCTCCACCACCGTGTCGCGCGCCGTAAGGGCGGCGCCAACAGGAATCAGCACGGCACGCTCGGCCTGAAGAGCGAGAGCCTGGAGGCCCTTGGCCTCGGCCTGGGCGCGGGTGCTGGCTGTCGTGGTTGCGCTACGAGCGGTGGTGCGTGCGCTACGGCTGGTGCTGCGAGCACTGGCGCTCGAAGCGTTGCGCTTGCGAGTGGCGGCGGCCTTCTTGGCGGCGGCCCTTCGCTGGGTGGGTGTCTGCGTTGCCATGGGATCCTCCGGTGCGGGACCGTTCGGGTGACTAAGGATATTAGATCTAACGACCTACAGAATATACCCCCGAACACGCGTTTGTAACACTCCCGTGCACAAGGCTCTGGAATGCGGGTTCTCGGGCGGCTTCGGCTAGGCCGCGGCGGGTTCCTTCGTCACCCTCGTGACCCAATCCGCCGGTCGATCGAGCTCGCCGAGCGTGGGCAGCAGCTCCCCGCTCTCCCACACGCGGTTGAGCACGGCGATGCCGTGGCTCTCCACCACCGCATCGCAGAACTCCTTGCCCACCACGTACTGGCGCATCTTGAGGTCGAGCCCCAACAGGCGCTCGAGGATCCGTTGCGGCGCCGAGCGGCTCTGGCGCCGGCGGTCCATCGCGTCGCGCATGCGCTCGTAGCCGGGCAGCACGTCGGCGCCGATCGCGTCCATCACGTGCTCCGAGTAGCCCTCGATCACCGCCATCACCGCCTGGAGCCGGCGCATGATGCCGCGCTGCTCCTTCGACTGCACGAGGGCCACGAGGCCGCCCTCGCGGTACGCGTCCACGATCTCGGCCGCCTTCGGTAACGACGGCAGCCCGCCGGCGGCGCCGCGGTTGATCTGCACCTCGACGGTCTCCAGGTACTCGCGCAGCAGGCCCGCCAGGTACGGGCGCAGCCACTCGACGCCGCTGAGCTGGAACACGTGGGTGACCTCGTGGAACACGATCCAGGCGAGAAAGCCGTCGCGCTCGAGCTGGAGCTCGCCGATCGCCTTCACCAGGTTCGGGCCCACGAACAGGAGCCGCGCCGGCTGCTCCGGCTGGAGCAGCGAGATCTCGTACTGGCCGAGCACCCGCTGCGACATGTAGCCCGCCACGAGACCGACCTCCGCGGCCAGCGTGGCGCCGGCCGCAGCGCGCAGCGCTCCGGCGAGCGCACCCGCGCGCCCCAGGCGATCCGACAGGCGGCCGCCCACGGGATCGATGAAGCCGGAGAGCGTCTCGATGTTGATCTCGGCCCAGGTGGCGCGATCGACCAGCTCCGGCAGCGGCGCCGGCCCCGGCAGCGTCAGCCCGGTGTAGCGAGCGACCTGCTGCTCGGCGTTGGTCGCCAGCGCATCGAGGTCCACACCGAGGTCGGGCACCAGCGCGCCACCCGCCGCGAAGCGGGCGATCTGCGTGGCCAGCGACCAGTCGACCATGACCCAAAGCTAGCGAGAGAGGTTGGGGCGAACCAGAGCTGGGTAGGCGGTGTCGATGGCCAGACAGGTGGAACCCGAGGACTACGCGGCGCTGAACGCCGTCTATGCCGCGCTGCTCGCGGGAGTGGTGATCGGTCTCGGCGAGCGAGCGGACCGCGATCCCGTCCGT
>DATNBJ010000047.1:0-3498 GCA_035572055.1 Thermoleophilaceae bacterium
CCTCCTGGTCGGGACGCCCCCCGGAGATCTATGCGGGTCAACCCTAATTGATCATTTCGGCGGGGTCTAGGGTGGTGCGCATGCAGATCGCCCATACGAGTGACCTGAGCGGCGACGCGCTCGCGGCGGTGCCATCGCTGATGGTTGACGCGTTCGGAGACCAGTTCACGGAGGACGACTGGCGGCACTGCCTCGGCGGGATGCACGCCGGCAGGACCCTCATGAGCGCCATCGACCGGATCGTCCGCGGCGGGTACGAGCTGGGAGCGCTCTCGGCCACCGACGACGGCGTCGCCTTCTACGACGTGGTCGGCTGGCGGTTGTGGGAGGGGCCGACCTACGCCCTGTCGCCGGATGGTGTGGTCCGCACCGAGGAGGACGACGGATCGGTGTTCGTGCTCCCCGTTTCAGGGGACCTCGACATCACTCGCGAGCTCACGTGCGACTGGCGCGAGGGCGAGGTCTGGTGATATTCCGCGCATGGCAGACCGCGTAGCGATCGTCACCGGCGCTGGGTCGGGCATCGGACGACATGCCGCGCTCGCGCTGCTCGATGCGGGCTGGCAGGTGGCCCTGGCGGGGCGGCGCAGGGAGTCGCTGCAGGAGACGGCGACCGGCGCGGACCACGCTCTGGCGGTTCCGGCGGACGTCACGGACCCGGCCTCGGTCCAGTCGCTCTTCGCGACGGTGAAGGACGAGCTCGGGCGGGTGGACCTGCTCTTCAACAACGCGGGCACCTTCGGCACGCCGTCGCCGGTCGAGGACGTGCAGGTGGACGACTGGAACACCGTGGTGGCCACCAACCTGACCGGCGCGTTCCTCTGCGCGCAGGAGGCGTTCCGCGCGATGAAGGAGCAGGAGCCGCAGGGCGGGCGGATCATCAACAACGGCTCGATCTCGGCCCACGTTCCCCGCCCCTACGCGGTCGCGTACACCGCCACCAAGCACGCGATCACCGGACTGACCAGGGCGCTCTCGCTCGAGGGCCGCCGCTACGACATCGCCTGCGGGCAGATCGACATCGGCAACGCCGGCACGGACATGACCGACGCGATGAAGCGCGGCGTGCCGCAGGCCGACGGCTCGATCGCCCCCGAGCCGATCATGGAGGTCCGCCACGTGGCGGACGCGGTGCTCTACATGGCCAACCTGCCGCTCGACGCGAACGTGGAGTTCATGACCGTGATGGCCACGAAGATGCCGTTCGTCGGGCGGGGCTAGCGCCTGACCGTCTTGCGGCGCCCGGACTTGCCGCGGCTGCCGCGTATCTGCGTCAGCGTCGCCTCGAGCCGGTCTCCCGCCGAGCGCGCGCGCTTCTTCTTTCTCTTCTTGCCGGGCGCGAGCGAGGTGAGCTGGTCACCCACCCTGTTACGGAGCCGCTTTTCGCGTGCGCGGGGCATGGATTACTCGGGAACCGTGGCCTCGACGAGGCGGAACCAAACGATGACCATCGGCTCCTCATCCGTCAAGCGCCAACCGGGCTCGCTCAGCAGTACCGCCGTCTCGTCGCGGCAGCTGTCATAGAAACGGCGCTGGTCGGCCCGCCACTCGTCGATGGAGGAGATGCCGGCGGTGTCGGGGTCGACGATGTCGGGGTCGATCTGACCGAACGGCACCACCAGGATCCGCACCACCTCGACCGTGCCCCAGCGGTGGTCCTTGTGGTCCATGACGGGCAGCCGCTGGCCGATTCGCGGCGGGCCGCCCTCGAGGTCCCATTCGCGCGCCAACGAGATCGCCGCGGTCTTCTTGCCGTCGAGCACCAGCTGGATGAGCTTGTCGCCGCTGCCGCCGTCGCCGTCGTGGCCGAACTCGAGGAACGGGTCGCGGGCGTCCCGCCAGGGGGCCAGCGGGATCGAGGCCGCGATCCGCGTGCCCTCGCCGGCCGGGCTCTCGAGCTGCAGCGTGCCGCCGAGCGCCTCGATGCGGTCGGCCAGGCCGCGCAGTCCAGAGCCGCCGGTGGCGACGGCGCCGCCCACGCCGTCGTCGGTCACCTCGATGTCCAGGGTGCGCCCGCGCAGGACGACGCTCACGCGGACGGCGGAGGGGGACGCGTGCTTGGCCGCGTTCGTCGCCGCCTCGGAGACGAAGTAGTAGACGGTGATCTCGAGCACCTCGGGCAGCCGCCGCTCGGGCAGCGCGTCGATCTGCAGCGGCACGGGCAGCGTGGCGGCGATGGTCTCGAGCGGCGCGCGCAGTCCCTGCTGGCTGAGGGCGGCCGGGTGCAGGCCGCGGGCCAGCTCCTGCACCTCCTTGAACGCCGCGGTGGCCTCGCCGTGCGCCTGGCGCACCAGGACGGAGGCGTCGACCGGCCCGTCCTCGAGCTGCCGCTGCGCGAGGCCGAGCAGATGGGTGAGAGCGAGCAGCCGCTGCTGCGCCCCGTCGTGCAGGTTGCGCTCTATCCGCCGGCGCTCCTGGTCGGCCGCGTGGACGACACGAGCGCGGGAGGCCGCGATCTCGGCCTCGCGCTCGCGCAGGGTTATCTCGTGCCGGCCGCGCTCGATCTCAGCGGCCGCGCGCGAGCCGAAGATCCGCAGCGCCGCCACCTCCTCGTCGGTGGCCTCGAGCCGCCGCTGCGACATCACGCCGATGTAGCCGAGCGGCGCGCCGTCGGCGGCGCGCAGCAAAATCGCCAGATAGCTGTCGAGCCCGTAGCGCGACACCAGCGGGTCGGTCGGGTACGCGCCCACCGCGCCCTGCGGGATCGCCACCACGTCGCGCTCGCGGAGCAGCTCGCACGGCGTGCCGTCGAGCGTGAACTCGTGGCCCTCGGTGAGGACCAGCTCCGTCCCCGACCAGGACGCCAGCACGGCCGCGCTCTTCGCCTCGAGGTCGAGGATCTCAGCGGCGAAGGCGAGGTCCGCGTCCAGCGCGACGGCCACCTGGTGCACGAGCGAGCGGAAGAACGCCTTGCCGACCACGTTGGCTGTGCCGGCCGCGATGGTGCGAAGAAGGTCCCGCTCGGCCGCGTTGGTCTGAACTATCGGCGCGGTCACTCGTCCGATCGTAGCCGGTGAAAAGGGCCCTCAACCGCTCTGCCACGGATGCCCCACGCCGTCGCGGAGCGATCCACACCGCGCATTCCCCGCCCTGCGGCGCAGCTCGCAACGCCCCTCACGGTGCCCCGCAGGACCTCGAGACCGTAACGGGAGTTGACTTCCGACTGTTGACGATATATCGTTATGCATCATCGATGTACCAAAGTAAGGAGAAACGATGACTGCTGCATACGCACACGAATGGCCGGGCGCACGCAAGCGCCACGGCAAGAAGGCTGTACTCGGCGCCGCCCTGATCGCCGCGATGGCGAAGCAAGGCCGAGGAGAGGAAGGCCGCGGCAGAGGACGAGGAGGACGCGGACGTCAGCGCGACCACTTCTTCTACGGGCCTGGCCCGTTCATGTTCGGCGGTCCGCCCGGCGGCTTCCGCGGACGCGGGCCGAAGGCGCGCCGCGGCGACGTCCGCACCGCGATCCTGCTCCTGCTGGCCGAGGAGCCG
>DATNBJ010000048.1:0-9995 GCA_035572055.1 Thermoleophilaceae bacterium
CCTCCCCCGCCGTCGCTCGGCTCGAACTGGTCGACCCAGAACTTGTTGCCGCGCTTCATCCGCCCGTGGAGCAGCAGGCGCATCCCGGGCGCCAGCTTCTCCGCCACCCAGGGCTGGTTGAACCAGACCGCCACGAGCGGACCCGACTCGTCGGTGACCCGCGCCTCGGTCCGCGGCCGCATCCCGCGGCGGCGCGACGGGACCACCCGCGCGCTCTTCACCACCACGTCCACGGTGGCGTCCTCCTCCGGCCCCACCGCGCCGATCAGCCGCACCTCCTGCCGGTCGGTGTGGCGCCGCGGCAGGTGCTCGAGCAGATCGCCGACCGTGTGGAGGCCGAGCACCTCCGCCGGCTCCTGCTCCTTCTGGCGCAGGTCGAGAGCTCGAGCGAGGCGGCTCGGCCGCGGGAAAGACCGCAGGTCGGCCTCGAGCGCGTCGTCGAGCGTCAGCTCCGAGCTGTCTGCGAAGTGCGTCGGGATGCGGCGTTGATAGTCCGTCGGGCGGACGCTACTCGGCGGCCAGGAGGTACCACCACGCCGGCTGGCCGCCGTCGTGGAAGTCGAGATCGACGCCGTCCGGCAGAAGTCCTTCGACCTCGCCCTCGGACAGCGGAGCCCCATCGCCGGCCACCACGGTGAGCACCTCGCAGCCATCGGCCAGCTGCGCGATCGTCGAGCCGAGCACGGTGCGCAGCTCTCCCCAAGCGACCAGCTCGTCGCCCAGGTAGCCCACGGCGTCGCCCTCGGAGAAGCGGCCCTGGGCGTCGTCGCGAGCGGCCTCCGCCACGCCGCCGCTGCGCACCTCGCCGGCGGCGGCGCCCACGGCGTCGGCGTTCTCGTCCACAGAGCGGGACGGGTCCACCGCGATCAGCGCCGCCAGCCCGATCTGCTGCGAGCGGGTCGGGACAACGCGCACCCGGCGCTCCGACAGCTCGGCCGCGCGCTCGGCGGCGAGGATCACGTTGGGGCTGTTAGGCAGCACGATCACCTCGTCGGCGTCCACGGTGTGGATGCCCGCGAGCAGCTCATAGGTGGACGGGTTGAGCGTCGCGCCGCCCTGCACCACGTGAGCGCCGAGGTCCTGGTAGAGCCGGGTGAGCCCGTCGCCGCTGGCCACCGCCACCACGCCGGTGGTGGCGCGCCGGTGGGAGCCGTTGCCGGCGAGTCCCGCCTCGAGGCGGTCGATGCGGTCCGCGATCTGCTCGCGCATGTCGGCGACGTCGAAGCGCGACACCTCCCCCACGCCGACGAAGATCGCCTGGGCGGCGTCCGGGTCGTCGGTGTGCACGTGGACGCGCAGCGTGTGGTCGTCGCCCACGACGAGCACCGAGTCGCCGATCCCCTCCAGCTGGCGCACGAACTCGGAGCTCTCGAGCCCCTCGCCGGACACGGCGAAGTTGGTGCAGAAGCGGTACCTGCTCGACTCGTGCTGCGGCAGGTGGAGCGACCGCAGGGGCGCCTCGTGAGCGATCTCCGGCGGCGGCTGGCCCCGCAGCGCGCCAACCACGCCGGCGAGCACCACGGTCAAGCCATACGCGCCCGCGTCGACCACGCCCGCCTCGCGCAGGATCGGAAGCTGATCGGGACCGCGCTGCACCGCGTCCTTGCCCGCCTCGAGCGCGCGCTCCAGCACCTCGGCCAGGAGCTCGTCCTGCTCGCGCGGGTCGGCGTCCGGCCCGAGCCGCGGCGTGTCCATGTGGGCGAGGTCCTGGGCCACGCGGTGGGCCATCGCGCGCACGGCCGTGAGCATCGTGCCCTCGGCGGGATCGCGGACGGATTCGTAGGCGGCGTCGGCGGCGCGCGCAAAGGCCGCCGCCACCAGGACCGGGTCCACCAGCTCGCCCGGGCGCGACACTAGCTCCGCGGCGGCGCCGCGGACGATCTGCGACAGGATCACGCCGCTGTTGCCGCGGGCGCCCAGCAGAGCGGCGCGGGCGACCGCGTGAACGATCGCGTCGCGGCCGATCACGTCGATCGGCTCGCCGTTCATACGGTCGAGCTCATCGAGCACGGCGCGCATCGTCATCGCCATGTTGTCGCCGGTGTCCCCGTCGGCGACTGGGAAGACGTTGAGGTCGTTTACCTCTTGGCGTCGTGCCTCTAGCTCGGCGTAAGCAGCGGCTACAGCGCTGCGAAACCGGACCAAACTCGGATCTGGCACAGCCGGATGTATACCCCTAAGGGGCGGACGGGTTCCGCGCGGTCGGACCCGTACGCGGTTAAACCGCCTTGGTGACCTTGCCGGCCTTCAGGCAGCGAGTGCAGACGTATTCCCGCCGCGGAGCGCCCTTCACGAGGATCCGGACCTTCTGGAGGTTGGGATCGAAACGGCGCTTCGTGGCGACCATCGAATGGCTTCGCGAGTTGCCGAAGCCGGGGCCCTTCTTGCAGGAAAAGCAGACCTTTGACACGGCGGGGAAGGCTAGCAGTGGGTGATGCGGCGCACGACCTCGGCGGTGAGGTCGGGCCGGCTCAGCGCTCCGTCGGCGATCTCCTCGATGTTCGCCTCGGGCGATTCGCGGCGCACGGTGCTGTGCAGCTCGGGCGGGAACCAGCGGTTGCCCGGGAAGTGGAGGATCCAGAGCCGGTCCCCGAGCGCGCGCGCCGACGCGCGGGCATCGTCGTCGATCCAGAGCTGGAGCCGCCCGAGCGTCGCGTCCTGGGGTGCGTACTCGGTCATGGCCGAGATGCGCTCGCGCAGCCCGTCGTCGTCGAGCTGGGGGTTCGATCCCTCCACGGCGGTGCGGATGCCCGAGCGGTAGTCGCTCTCGAGCAGCTGCTGAAGAGCGCCGACCACCGCGGTGGACGAGGCCAGCCCCTCCCCGACCGTGCCGTAGTCGCCCTGGGCTCCGAGCGGCGCCACGCCCGGGCAGACGACGCCGGACACCAGCTCCGGCCGGGTGGCAGCGACATGAATGACGCGGTGCACCGCGTCACCGGTGCCGATCAGGACCGCGGGCGCGTCCGCCGCAGCCTCGAGCACCGCCGCGACGTCCGCGACGTCGACCTCCATCGCGTACGGCCCCGTGCGGGTGGACTGGCCCGTGCCGCGCGCGTCGTAGGTGATGACCGTGTGGTCGCGCGCGAGCTCCTCCTCGAGGGGCATGAAGATCCCCGGATGGGCGAAGCAGCTGCAGGCGACCAGGACGGGAGGCCCGTCCCCGCGGGCCTCCCAATGGATTTCCACCCCGTCAGGTCGCTTCAGCCGGGGCACGGTCCGGGACCTCGCGGATCGCGTCTCCCGTGCGGATCGTCCCGCCGCCGACGATGTCGGCGCGAATCCCGCCGCTGCGGGCGAGGCCGCGCAGCACACCCGGCTGCGTGAGCTTCTGCAGGTGGTTGCAGGACGGGTTGTCCTCGATCCCGAGGCACTCGACGTCGCCCACGTAGAAGCGCTTGCCCACGAGCTCGAGCAGGCGCACGCCGCGCGTGGTGATCTGGCGTCGGCTCTCGCCCGGCCCGAGCACGATGCCGGTCTCGTCGGCGAGCCGCTCGAGCGCCTCCGCCTCGATCAGCGTGATGTCGCGCCCGGGCTCCTCCCCGGCGTGGTCGGCGAAGTGGCGGTCGCCGGCGAGCCCCTTGCCGGGCGTCGCCTCGACCTCGGGCACCTCGTGAAGCGGCCCGGAGTGCGCCGGTCCGATGAAGATGCCGTCTACCGATCCTTCGCTCATGCCATGAAGCGGGCAACGCTCTCGGCGACGCAGACGGGCTTCTCGCCGCCCTCGATCTCCACGGTGAACTTGGTGACGGCCTGCCACCAGCCGTTGCCGACGTCGTCCACGGACATGACCTCCGAGTACGCGCGCAGGCGCGAGCCCGCAGGCACCGGCGCGGGGAAGCGCACCTTATTCCAGCCGTAGTTCACGCCGAGCTTGAAGCCCTTGGCCTCGGTGAGCTGCTCGCGGAAGCCGTCGATGATCGAGAGGGTGAGGTTCCCGTGCGCGATCGGGCCGCCGAACGGGCTCTCGTTCTTCGCCCGCTCGATGTCCACGTGGATCCACTGATGGTCGCCGGAGATGTCGGCGAAGCCGTTGATCATGTCCTGGGTGACCTCGCGCCACTCGCTCGGACCGACCTGCTGCCCGACGATCTCCTGAAGTCCTTCGATGCCGTCAATCGTGATTGGAGTCATGGGCGGGAATCTAGCCGAGCACCTGCTTGAAGATCTGCAGCGCCTTCTCGATGTCCGCCCGGCTCACGTCCAGGTGGGTGACCGCGCGCATCCAGCGCCCGTCCATGCGCGTGAGCTGCACGCCGGCGTCGCGCAGCTCCTCGCTCGTCTTCACCGCGTCCTCCAGCTGGAAGATCACGATGTTGGTCTCCACGCGGCTCGGGTCGATCGTCACGCCCGGGATCTGCGCCAGGCCCTCGGCCAGGAAGAGCGCGTTCTCGTGGTCCTCGGCCAGGCGGTCGACGTGGTGGTCGAGCGCGTAGAGGCACGCGGCGGCCACGATGCCCGACTGGCGCATCGCGCCGCCCCACATCTGCTTGTAGCGCCAGGCCTCGTCGATCAGCTCGCGTGAGCCCACGAGCACGGCGCCGATCGGCGCGCCGAGGCCCTTGGTGAAGTCCACCCAGGCCGTGTCGAAGCCACCCGCGTAGTCCGCGGCCGAGACGCCCGATGCCACCACCGCGTTCATCAGCCGCGCGCCGTCCATGTGGGCGCGCAGGCCGTGATCGCGGGCCACGCCGAGCACCTGTCGCACGGTCTCCAGCGGCCAGACGCGGCCGCCGCCGAGGTTGGTGGTCTGCTCCACGGACACGAGCCGGGAGCGCGGGGCGTAGCGGTCGTTCGGCGGCCGGATCGCCGCCTCGAGCTGCTCGGCGGTGAAGATCCCGCCGTCGCCCTCGATCGTGTTGAAGGTCGCGCCCGACAGCGCCGCCGGCCCGCCCGACTCGAACACGAGCGGGTGCGCCATGCGGTCGAGGATCAGCTCGTCGCCGCCGGGGCCGATGTGGAGGCGGAAGGCGATCTCGTTGCACATCGTGCCGGTGGGCAGGTAGAGACCGGCCTCATGGCCGAGCAGCTCGGCGGTGCGCTCCTGGAGCCGGTTGGTGGTGGGATCGGCAAGCCGCTGCTCGTCGCCTACTTCGGCCTCGTAGATGGCCTTGCGCATGCCGTCTGTAGGACGGGTCTGCGTATCTGAGAAGAGGTTGATTGACATCGTGACTCGTGATTCGTGACTCGTGACTCGACTCATTTCCCGAGTCACGAGTCACGAGTTACGAGAGTTGCCCTCGCAGCTCGGCCATCCGTACCACGGCCCGGGCCGCGTCTTCCCCCGTATGGCGTTTCCCCCCGCCCGCGCGCGCCAATGCCTGCTCCATCGTGTCCACCGTCAGCACCCCGAAGCCGCAGGGCACTCCCGTGTCAAGCGAGACGCGGGCTATTCCCGCTGCCGCTTGGCCGCAGACGTAGTCGTAGTGGTCGGTCTCGCCGCGGATCACCGCGCCCACGCACGCGACACCCGCGTAGCGCCCCGATTCCGCGCAGTACTTCGCCAGCAGTGGCAGCTCGTAGGCGCCCGGCACCTCGTACACGTCCACGGTGCCGCCCGCCTCCTCGAACACGCGGCGGGCGCCGTCGATCAGCTTGTCGGCCAGGTCGTCGTAGAAGCGGGCGGCGGCGATCGCCCAGGCGTCAGCCACCCGGGCGCTCCGGGTCGGCGGCGCGGTCCTGCTCCTGCGCGACGCGCCCGCGCTCGCGATCCTGAACCTGCTCGGAGTGGATCATCTCCTCGTCGAGCGCGAGGCCCTGGTGGTGCAGCAGGTGCCCCATGCGGTCGCGCTTGGTGCGCAGGTACTCGCGGTTGTGCTCGGTGGCCGGATGCTGGATCGGAATCTGGTCGGTGACGGTCAGGCCGTAGCCCTCGAGGCCGACGATCTTCTTCGGGTTGTTCGTCAGCAGGCGGATCGAGCTCAGCCCCAGGTCCACGAGGATCTGGGCGCCGATGCCGTAGTCGCGCAGGTCGGCGGGCAGGCCGAGCTCGATGTTGGCGTCGACGGTGTCGAGCCCCTGCTCCTGCAGCTTGTACGCGCGCAGCTTGTTCAGCAGCCCGATGCCGCGGCCCTCCTGCGCGAGGTAGAGGAGCACGCCCTGGCCCTCCAGCTCGATGCGCCGCAGCGCGTCCTCGAGCTGCTGGCCGCAGTCGCAGCGCATCGAGTGGAACACGTCGCCGGTGAGGCACTCCGAGTGCACGCGCACGAGCACGTCCTCGGCGCCGTTCACCTCGCCCTTCACGAGCGCGACGTGGTGCTTCGAGTCGACCAGCGAGCGGAAGCCGACGACCTCGAAGTCGCCGTACTCCGTGGGCATCGCGGTGGCGACGACGCGCTCGATCAGCTTGTCGTGGCGGCGGCGATAGGCGATCAGGTCGGCGACAGTGACCATCTTCAAGTCGTGTCGTTCGCAGTAGAGCGCGAGGTCCGGCACGCGAGCCATGGTGCCGTCGTCGTTCATCACCTCGCAGATCACGCCGGCGGGCGTCAGGCCCGCGAGCCGCGCGAGGTCGACGGCCGCCTCGGTCTGCCCGGTGCGCTCCAGCACGCCGCCGGCCTTGGCCTTCAGGGGGAAGATGTGGCCCGGCTGGACGAGGTCCCGCTGCCGCGAGCGGGGGTCGATCGCCACCTGGATCGTGTGCGCGCGGTCGTGCGCGGAGATGCCGGTGCTCACGCCCTCGCGCGCCTCCACCGAGACGGTGAAAGCGGTCTGGAACGGCGACTCGTTCTTCGCCGCCATCAGGTCGAGGCCGAGCTCGTCGCAGCGGTCGGGGGTCAGTGCCAGGCAGATCAGCCCGCGCCCCTCCTTCGCCATGAAGTTGATCGCCTCGGGGGTGGCGAACTGGGCGGCCATCGTCAGGTCGCCCTCGTTCTCCCGGTCCTCGGCGTCGACGACCACGACCATCTTCCCGGCGCGGATGTCCTCGATCGCCTCCTCGATGGTCGCGAAGGGGGCCCTCATGACCGCACCCCCTGGGTCAGCTTCTCCACGTACTTGGCGAGCACGTCCACCTCCAGGTTGACCACCCGGCCCGGCACGGCCGACCCGAGGGTCGTCCGCTCCAGGGTCTCGGGGATGAGCGAAACGCTAAAGCCTTCGTCGTCGAGCTCAGCGACCGTGAGCGACACGCCGTCGACCGTGATCGAGCCCTTCTGAACCACGTAGCGCATGACGTCGGGCTCGCAGTGGATGCGGACCACGCTGGCGAAGCCCTCCACGGTGACCGTGTCGACGGTGCCGGTGGCGTCCACGTGGCCCTGCACGAAGTGGCCGCCCAGCCGGTCGTCCGGACGCAGCGGCAGCTCGAGGTTCACGTTCGCGCCCGGCTCGAGCGGACCGAGCGAGCTGCGCCGCAGCGTCTCGTTCATCACGTCCGCGCGGAAGGCGCCGTCCTTGACCTCGACGGCCGTGAGGCAGACGCCGTTGACCGCCACCGAGTCGCCCTCCTTCAGCTCGGGCGCGAGCGCCGTCTCGACCTCCAGCCGCGCTCCGGCCGGCTCGCGCTCGATCGCGCGCACGGTGCCCATCTCCTGTACGAGGCCGGTGAACACCGGTCACCACTCCGTCATGCGGGCGCGGATGAGCACGTCGTCGCCGATGCGCTCGACGTCGCAGGACAGCGCTCGCCTGGCCGCGTCGATCGCCTCCACGCCCTGGCCCTCGAGCGGCACGCGCGCGTGGCGGCCGCCCGCGAGCATCGGCGCCACGAACAGGCGCACCTCGTCGAGCTCGTCGGCGTCGAGGAACGCGCCCGCCAGGTGCGGGCCGCCCTCGAGGAGCATCGATTGGATCCCCCGCGAGCCGAGCTCGGTGAGCGCCGAGCGCACGCGCGCGGCCTCGTTCTCGCCGGTGGCCACGATGATCTCGGCGCCGGCCGCCTCGAGCGCGTCGGTCGAAGCCCTGGACGCCGCGCGCGAGCAGACCAGCAGCAGCGGCACCTCGGCGGCGGTGTGCACGAGCTGGCTCGCGGCGGGCAGGCGCGCCTCGGAGTCGAACACCACGCGCGCCGGCTGCTTCGAGACGCCGCCGATGCGCGCGGTGAGCAGCGGGTTGTCGGACAGCGCGGTGCCGATGCCCACGGCCACGGCGTCCACCTCGGCGCGCCAGTGGTGCGAGCGCAGGCGGCTCTCCTCGCCGGAGATCCACTGCGAGTCGCCGCTCTGGGTGGCGACCTTGCCGTCGAGAGTCATCGCGGACTTGAAGAGAACCCAGGGACGGCCGGTCTTCGCGTGCTTGCGGAACGGCTGGTTGATCAGGCGCGCCGCGTGCGCCGGGGCGCCCACCGCGACGTCCACCGCGATGCCCTCGTCGCGGAGGATGCCGAGGCCGCGGCCGGACGCCTTCTCGGTGGGGTCGTCGGACGCCACGACCACCCGCGCGATGCCGGCCTCCACGATCGCGTCGGTGCACGGCGGGGTGCGGCCCTCGTGGCAGCAGGGCTCGAGTGAGACGTAGAGCGTGGCGCCCGCCGGGTCCTCGGTCGCGGCCGCCAGCGCCTCGCGCTCGGCGTGCGGCTCGCCGGCCGCGGTGTGGAAGCCCTCGCCGATCACGCGGCCGCCCTTCACCAGCACGGCGCCGACCAGCGGATTCGGACTGGTCTTGCCCCTGGCCTGCTCGGCGAGCTCGATCGCGCGCATCAGATGGAGCTCGTCGATCGTGGTGGTGGTCGCGTCGGTCATGTTGATTGCAGAGTCAATGGTAATCCGGAGTGCCTAGTGCCTAGTTCCCAGTGCCTAGAGCTTTCGTCAACAGTTCTAGGCACTAGGCACTAGGCACTGGACGACTTAAACAGCGTTCAACCAACCCCTTATACGCTGGCGCACTTCATGCGCCGTCTCCGCGCAGCACTGACGCCTGCCCACCTCGCGCTGGCGGCGATCGTCGTCGTGGGCCTCGCTGTCCGCGTTCTGCACAACACCTACGGGCTGCCCTACGTCTACAACATCGATGAGGGCTCCCATTTCACGAACCGTGCGGTGGGGATGTTCGGCGGGAGCGCCAATCCCGGCTACTTCCAGAACCCCTCCGCCTTCACGTACCTGGAGCACCTGGCGTTCCGCTTCCAGTACGGGCCGGGGCACCTGATCCCGTTCGACAACTACGACAACGTGATCAAGCAGTACGGGCACGACCCGACCGCGCTCTACCGGACCGGCCGCACACTCGCCGCGGTGCTGTGCGTTCTCGGCGTGATCGCCATCTACTGGGTGGGCAGGCGGCTGTGGGGCACGTTCGAGGGGCTGGCCGCGGCGGGCGTCCTGTCGTTCGCGTTCCTGCCGGTGGCCTACTCGCGCATCGCGGTGACCGACGTGGGCACGCTGCTGCCGGTGTCGTTTGCCCTGTACGCGGCCATCCGCGTGTACGAGGGCGCCGGGCGAAGAATGTGGCTGCTCGGCGGCGCGATGGCCGGGCTGGCGATCGGCTTCAAGTACACGGCGGGGCTCGTGCTGCTGCCGCTCGGGATCGCCACGGTGATCCGCATGAGGCGCGAGCCGCGGCTGTTCCGCGAGGGACTGCTGGCCCTCGTGGCGGCGCTCGGGATCTTCTTCGTCACCAACCCATACGTGTTCCTCGACTTCTCGAACGCGTGGCACCAGCTCCGTGGCGAGGCGGAGCTGGCGGGCAAGTTCAAGAAGCTCGGGCAGGAGCAGTCCACGGGCCCCGGCTACTACGCGCAGAGCCTCACCTGGGGCTTCGGCTGGGCGGCCCTGGCGGCGCTGCTCGGCGGGCTCGTGGTGGAGGCGCGCCGGTCGGTCTGGCGCGCGGTGCTGCTGATCGTCTTCCCGGTGGCGCTGTTCATCTACCTCAGCCTGCAGGTGCGCTGGTTCGGCCGCTGGCTGCTGCCGGCCTACCCGGCGATGGCGCTGCTCGCGGGCGTTGCGATCGCCTGGGCGGCGCGCCAGATCCCATGGGGCCGCGCGGCGCAGGCCACCGCGCTGGCGGTCATCGGGCTGCTGATCATGGCCGTGCCGATCGCCGCCGACGTGCGCACCGCA
>DATNBJ010000049.1:0-6883 GCA_035572055.1 Thermoleophilaceae bacterium
GGCGACGCCCGAGAGCATCCAGATCGAGTTCGTCTCCGCCAACCCGACCGGCCCGCTGACGGCCGCGAGCGGCCGTCACGCCGCGTACGGCGACGCGCTCGCGCGCGTGCTCGAGCTCGCCGGCCACCGGGTGTCGCGCGAGTACTACGTCAACGACGCCGGCGGCCAGATCCAGCGCCTCGGCCTCTCGCTCCAGGCGCGGGCGCGCGGCGAGGAGCCGCCCGAGGACGGCTACCAGGGCGCCTATGTGACCGAGCTCGCGGGGCGGATCGACGGCGCGGCCGAAGCCGACCCGGACGACCTCGCCCGCCGCGGCGTCGAACTGATGATCGAGGGCGTGAAGGCCACGCTCGAGCGCTTCCGCGTGCACATCGAGCAGTTCTTCTTCGAGCACACGGTGCACGAGAAGGGCGAGATCGAGCACGCGATCGAGGTGCTCCGCGACCAGGGCAACGTGTACGACCACGAGGGCGCGGTCTGGCTGCGCACGTCCGCTTTCGGCGACGACAAGGACCGCGTGCTGCGCCGCTCAAGCGGCGAGTACACCTACTTCGCCGCGGACATCGCCTACCACGAGGACAAGCGCGAGCGCGAGCTCGACCGCTGGATCGACGTCTGGGGCGCCGACCACCACGGCTACCAGCAGCGCCTGCTCGCCGCCTGGCAGGCGCTCGGGGGCGAGCGAGACAAGCTCGAGATCCTGATCATGCAACTCGTCAACCTGATGGAGGGCGGCCAGCGGGTGCAGATGTCGAAGCGCGCCGGCGAGTTCGTGACCCTCGACGACCTGGTCGACGACATCGGCGTGGACGCCGCGCGCTTCTTCCTGGTGCAGCGCAGCCACGACACGACCTTGGATCTCGACCTGACGCTCGCCCGCGAGCAGAGCCAGGACAACCCCGTCTACTACGTGCAGTACGCGCACGCCCGCATCGCGAGCATCCTGCGCAAGCTCGACGACGCGCGGCTCGAGGCGGCCCTTTCGGCGCCCTACTCGGAGATTCTGCATCCGTCGGCCCGCGCGCTGCTCAAGCGGCTGCTCGAGTTCCCTGACGAGGTGGCCAGCGCGGCGGCGCGGCGCGCGCCACATCGCATCACCGCCTACGTGCACGACGTGGCGCAGGACTTTTCCGCGTTTTACAGGGACGTTCGCGTGGTGGGTGCGGCCGAGGAGGGCGGCGACGAGAACTTCCGGATCGCCCTCAGCCTGCTGGCGCAGAGGGTGATCGCGCGCTCGCTCGATTTGCTCGGTGTGTCCGCACCGGAACACATGTGAGTGCTTGACATAACCCCCGGCCTCGTGTCATATGGGTTGAGATGGCGTTAACCCCGCCCTCGCTGTAGGAACCCAAACCGAACCCTCCATCTTGGCCCTCCGCTCCGTTCAGCTGCGCAGGGGCGTTCCGCTCCTCGCGATCCTGGCCCTATGGCTGCTCGTGGGCGCCGCACGCGCCCACGCAGCGGTCGAACTGCTGCCTGACCTGGTGGAGCAGACGCCCGGGAACGTGACCACCCAGGGCGCGACGTTGACGTTCGACTCCGAGGTGGTGAACCAGGGGAACGGCCCGCTGACGATCCACGGCCACCGCTCGTCGAACAACGGGCAGAACATGACCGCGGACCAGATCGTGAACCTGTCCGGGGGCGGCACCGAAACGGTGCCGAACATCGGCCAGCTCCACTACGAGACCTCGTTCGGCCACCAGCATTGGCACTTCATGCCGTTCAACCACTACGAGCTGCGCCGGCTCGACGGCACCCAGGTGGGCAGCGACGTGAAGCAGGGCTTCTGCCTCGGCGACAATGAGTCGCACGGCGGCCTGAACCGCGTCTTCACCGACTGGTGCCGGCAGAACCATCCGGAGGCGCTCGACGTCACCGAGGGACTGTCACAGGGGTTCGGCGACCAGTACCAGGCCGGCCTGGAGAAGCAGAACGTCCCGATCAACCCCACCGACGTGCCAAACGGGGACTACCAGCTGATCCACCGCGTGAATCAGAACGCGGATGGCGGCCATCCGGTGAAGGAGACGAACTACTCGAACAACGCCGCCTCCGTGGAGGTGCACATCACCTGGAGTGGCAGCAGCCCGAAGGTCAGCGTGACCAAGAAGTGCCCGGGCAGCGACTCCTGCGGCGGGTCCGCCCAGCCGCCCACGCCCACACCGCCGCCGGTTGTGCAGCCGCCGCCCACGCTGCCGCCGAACGTGATCCCGCCGACCGACTCGATCGCGCCGAAGCTCATCTTCGCCCGCTCGAACACCCTGCACTTCACCTCCCGCACGAGGGCCGTGGTCCTGTCGACCACATGCAACGAGGAATGCCGCGTCACCGCCCAGGGCACGATCTCGTTCCTCAGGGCGGCAAAGGCGCTGCGCACGGGCGTGACCACCCAGACGCTGGCGCCGAGCCAGCGCCAGAAGCTGGTCCTCACGCTGTCGCGCAAGACCCGCAAGGCGATCCGCCACGCGCTCGCGCGTCACAAGCGCGTGCGGGTGAAGGTCAAGATGACTGTGCTTGACGAGGCGGGCAACAAGACCGTCAGCACACGCACGCTCAAGCTGATCCGGTGACCCTTCGCCGCCTCGTCCCGCTGGCGGTCGCCGCGTTTCTGCTGACCGCCGGACAGGCCTTCGCCGCCACGCAGCTCCTGCCCGACCTGGTCGAGCAGACGCCCGCCAACGTCAGCGCGAGCGGCGGCCAGCTCACCTTCGACTCGGAGGTGGTGAACAGCGGGGGCGGACGGCTCACCATCCATGGCCACGGGCGCAACGCTGCGGGCAACATGCCGGCGGACCAGATCATCGACATGTCGGACGGCTCGGCGGAGACGGTCGCCAACATCGGCGAGCTGCACTACGAGACCTCCTTCGGCCACCAGCACTGGCACTTCATGCCGTTCAACCACTACGAGCTGCACAAGCTCGACGGCACGCTGGTCGGGACCGACGTCAAGCAGGGCTTCTGCCTCGGCGACAACGAGTCGCACGGCGGTTTGAACCGCTTCTTCACGGACTGGTGTCGCCAGAACCATCCGGAGGCGACCGACGTCACCGAGGGGCTGTCGCAGGGGTTCGGCGACAAGTACCAGGCCGGGCTCGAGAAGCAGTACATCCCGATCAACCCGACGCAGGTGCCCGCGGGGGACTACACGGTCGTGCATCGCGTCAACCCGAACCATGCGATCCACGAGAGCAACTACGGCAACAACGTGGCGTCCGCCGAGGTTCGAATCGGCTGGTCGGGCAACTCGGCGTCGGCGCAGCTCCTGAAGAGCTGCCCGGGCACGGCCGTCTGCGGATCGCCGGCGAACCCGCCGCCGCCCACCACGACGACGACCACCACCACGACCTCGACTCACACACAGACGAACACCACGCAGACGGTCACGACCACGACGACCACCACCACGGCGCCACCGACCTTCACGCCGAACGTGATCCCGCCGATCTCGAACGACGCCGTGGCGCCGAAGCTGAGCTTCACCAGCTCACGCAGCCAGCGCTTCCACGCCCGGTCGAGCGCGCTATGGCTGTTCGCGAGCTGCAACGAGGAGTGCCGCATCACCGCGCAGGGCACACTCTCGTTCGGCGGCTCGGCGCGGACGCTGCGGAGCGGCGTGACCACCATGACGCTGGCGCCCGACACGCGCGCGAAGCTCGTCCTCACGCTGCGGCGCGCCTACCGCAGGGCGATCCGCCGGGCGGTGATGCACCACAGGCGCGTCCGGGCGACCGTGACGCTGACCGTGCTCGACGAGTCCGGCAACCGGACGAGCAGCGCCCGCCACCTGAAGCTCACGCGCTAGCTACGCCTGCTGGCTCGCGGCGATCGGGCCGCGCGTGACCGCGCTCAGCCGCTCGTCCACGTCGAAGTAGCTCAGCTCGACGTCGTCGAAGCCCGGGTACCTGCCGAGCGCCTCCGGCACACGGTCGCCCCAGGCGCGCGCACTCTCCTCGCTGTCGAAGAGATAGACGCTGCCGGCCACCTGCCGGTCGTCGTCGTAGTACCAGATCTTCCACTGGAGGCCCGGCAGGCCGGCGATGCGCTCGGCGCTCTGGAGCAGGGCGGCGGCCTGTTCGGCGTCGTCCTGGCCGCGCTCACGGCTGTAGTTCACGAATAGGAGTTTCATGGCGCCGACGCTAGCCGCCGGACAACCGCTCGGCAAGCCGGTCGAGAAATGCCGTCTGCGCGGGGTTGAGCTTCTCGCGCGCGGTGTCGAGGTCGAACCACTCGGCCCGGTCCACCTCGGGGAACGACTGCCTGGCGCCCGAGCGCGGCGGCCACTCCATCTCGAACGTGTTGCTCGTGACGGCGACCGGGTCGAGGTCGCCCTCGACGGCCCAGGCGGTCACCTGCTTGCCGCTCTTCTGCTTCACGCTGCCCAGATCGGCCAGCTCACCCGGCGCAAGCTCGGCGCCGGTCTCCTCCGCGAACTCACGGCGGGCGCATGCCTCGGGGTCCTCGCCGTCCTCGTACTCGCCCTTGGGGATCGACCAGGCGCCCTCGTCCTTGTTCGCCCAGAACGGGCCGCCGGGGTGCACCAGCAGCACCTCCGCCTCGCCGCCGTTGAGTCGGTAGAGCAGGATGCCGGCGCTGCGCTTTGCCGCCACTAGTGGTCTCCGACGGAAATACGGTCGCGGATCGGCGAGCGAGAAGCGAGCATGGGCGTGCACGTGAGCGCAGCCAATGCAGTGCATTGGCGAGCATCGCGGGTGCGTACAGGCGATGGTTCGCAGCCGCCGAACGCGACCGTATTTACGGAGGCGACCGCCACTAGATGTTGGAGAAGAAATTCAGCCCGAGGTCGTCGAGCAGCGACAGCGCCTTCGAGTTCAGCGTGGTCAGCTCGTTGGTGAACAGCAGCACGCCCATGACCATGAGGATGAGGCCGGACACCACCGTGATCACGGCGTAGTGGTCGCGGAAGAAGCGGAACACGCCGGTCACGCGCGAGAACGCCAGCGCGCTGAGGATGAACGGCACCGCGAGGCCGGCCGCGTAGAAGGCGAGCAGCACGCCGCCCTTGCCCACGGTGGACTGGGTGCTGGCGGCGGTGAGGATCGCGCCGAGCGTTGGGCCGGTGCAGGGCAGCCAGGCGACCGCGAACGCGAGGCCCGCCACCACAGGACCACCCGTGGAGGCGCGCGATAGGAGCATCTCGGGCCGCCACTCGCGGTTCAGCAGCGGCACGAACAGCGTGCACACGAACAGCAGGCCCATCGCGAAGATCACGATCCCCGAGATGTGCCGGATGAGCAGCCGGTTCTCCGCCAGCGTGCGGCCGAGGCCGGTGGCGGTCATGCCGAGCGCCACGAACATCACCGTGAAGGAGAGGCAGAAGAGCAGCGACGGGATCAGCACCTGGCGCCTGCTGCGGCCCGCCTCGATGTCCGAGAACGACACGCCCGAGATCGCCGACAGGTAGCCGGGCACGAGCGGCAGCACGCAGGGGGAGATGAACGAGACGAAGCCGACCGCGAAGGCCGCGACCACCGTCGTATTCACCTGGCCGTTGGCGAGGAGCATCAGAGGTCGTAGCGCTCGAGGTCCTCGCGCAGGAGCGCGCTGTCCTTCGAGCTGGACACTCCGGTCGCGCTGAGCGCGCCGGTGCTTCGCGTGCGGCGCCAGCGGGTCACCGCGACGGCAATGGCTCCCGCCGCGCCCACGAGCACCGCGGCGGGGACGAGGTAGGCGGCCAGGTCGAAGCCGTGGCCGCGCGGCACGTCGAGCACGCCCTGACCGAACTGCGCCACCATCGCGTCCTTCACCTGCTTCTTCGTGTAGCCGCGGTCGATCAGCTTCGTGATGAAGGCACGCTCGTCGTCCGCCTGCGGCGAGTCGGCGACGTTCAGTGGCGTGCCGCAGACCAGGCACATCACCTCGTCCTCGATGTCGCCGAGCGAGGTCTTGGGCTGGACCGCGAGCGCGCTCGCGGGCGCCGCCAGCGACAGCGCGAGCATCAGCGCGAGGAGCTTGTTGGTCACGACGGCTCCTCCAGCAGCGGCATGACCTTGGTCCGCATGAACTGCTCGTTCACCGGGCCGCGGGCGGCGGCGCGGATGTGGCCCTGGCGGTCGATCAGGAACGACTCCGGGTAGGCGAGCACGCCGTACGCGGACTGACTGTGCGCGTTGCCGTCGCGGAGGAGGGGATAGGTGAGCTTGTACTTGCGCGCGAAGGCCTGGCCGTTGTCGGAGATGTCGTTCACGTCGATGCCGAGCACGGTGCCGCCCTTCGACTGCATCACGGGCTGCCAGCGCTGGAGCAGCGGCGCCTCGTCGCGGCAGGGCACGCACCAGGAGGCCCAGTAGTTGAGGAGCACGACCTTGCCCTTGTAGGCGCCGAGCGACGAGCTGCCGCTCCCGAACAGCACGGGCAGCGTGGTGCTGGGCGCCTTGGGGTGCTCGCCCTTGGCCAGCTTGCTGTCGATGCTCGTGTCCTCCCCGCGTGACGCCAGTCCGTAGGCCAGCAGCGCCACGAGCGCGAGCACGACGACGATCACCGCAAGCGGCACCGGAGCCAGGATTCGGCTTCGCTGGGCCATCCGGACAAGGGTATCCCCGCCCGCCCGGGCGGTCGCCGGTGGGCGGCTGGCGACCTCAGGGCATCGGGCCTAGAATCGCCCTTCGGCCCACACAGGCCGCGCGCGGACGTAGCTCAGTTGGTAGAGCGTCGGCTTCCCAAGCCGAAGGTCGCGGGTTCGAGGCCCGTCGTCCGCTTTCGCGAATGGGGGTTTTTACGCATGGTCCGCGGGGCCATGCCGCGCAACGCTGTGGCTCCCTGATGTAGATGAAGGGAGCATCACGTGGGACTGTTCCGGCGTAAGAGCAATATCGAACCCGAGCCCGAGCGCTGTCCGCTGTGCACGGAGCGCGTGCCC
>DATNBJ010000050.1:0-9137 GCA_035572055.1 Thermoleophilaceae bacterium
GCGCGGCTGGGAGCCGCTGCTGTGGTCGCGCTGGGGACACGACTGGCGCCGCTTCGTCACACCGGAGCGAATCGCCCGCGAGGTGACGGCCGACCTCGGCGACGGCGACGTGCTCCTTCTCCACGACGCCGACCACTACAACGCCGCCGGCTCGTGGCGCAACACGCTGGCGGCGATGCCGCGCATCCTCGACGAGCTCGCGCGGCGCGAGCTGCCGCCGGTCACCTACCCGGCCGGGTCGGACTGACTGGTTCGCGTCCCCCGCCGCACGGCCCAGACGGCCACCGCGCAGAGGATGACCATGACGATCACGATCAGCCGCTCGTGGTGCCTGGCGGTGTGAGCCACGTCGTCGCCGTCGGTCATCACGCTCTGGGCGATGACCCCGGCCAGCATGGCGCCGGCGACCAGCCAGACGCGGGAGCGGTCGCTGTTCCAGTCCACTCCCGCCACGATCGCGATCGGCAGGACCAGAAGCGCCAGGATGGCGAGGAAGCTGGCCGGGTCGCTGACGGTGTCGTAGCGGGTGAGGAGGGCGCCGAAGGCGCCCGCGGCGACGGCCGACAGGAGGTGCCCGGCCTTCGCGCCGAGGCTCGCGAAGCGCACGCGCACGGCGTCGAGCGGACCGCGGTTCGCCCGCTCCTCGAGCCGCCGCTGCCAGCTCACGTACTTCGACACGCCCTCGTGAAAGGACGTCTGCGGCTGCCAGCCCAGTTCGCTCGAGGCCCGCTCGCCGGAGATCTCGATGCGCCCGCCGAAGTCCGCGGCACGCGCGGGGGTGTGCTCGATCTCCGTATCGCCGACCAGGTCCGACACCGTGGTGGCGATCTGGCGGATCGAGATGTCCTCGTCGCCCACCAGGTTGTAGACGCGGTTGGCCGCACCCGGCGTCAACGCACGCACCACGCCGTCGGCCAGGTCCTCCACGTAGACGAAACGGCGGGTCTGCTCGCCGCTCCCCGCGATCGTCAGCGGCTCGCCGTGGAGCGCCTTGCGGACGAACGCCGGGACCACCGCCGCCGGCCGCGCGCGCGGCCCGAACGGGATGCCGAAGCGCAGGATCGTGGTCTCGACGCTGTACAGCTCGCCGTAGGCGTGGCAGTAGAGCTCGCCCGCGAGCTTCGTGGCGGTGTAGAGATGCGCGGGCGGTCTGAGCGCGATGTCCTCGTCCACCTCGCCCTCGGCCTCCGAGTAGACCCAGATCGTGGAGGCGTACAGCACCCGCTGGAGACCAAGCTCGCGCGCCGCCTCGAGGACGTGCAGGGTGCCGCGCGCGTTCAGCTCCTCGGCGCCGCGCGGATCCGCGGCCACCTCGCCCACGTCCGCCGCGGCGGCCAGGTGGGCGATCGCGTCGCAGCCGCGAGCGGCCTTCACCAGCGAGTCGTAGTCGAGCACGTCGCCGATCACGGTCGGCACCTCGCCGGGCGCGTGGTGCGGCGAGGGCCGCACGTCGAAGATCACGGCCTCGTGGCCGGCGGCCCGCAGCCGGTCCACCACGAACGAGCCGATGAAGCCGGCGCCGCCGGTCACGAGCACGCGGCTCACTCCGCCGCCTCCGGGCGGTAGTAGAGGGGCACGCACCAGTGGTGGTCCGCCACCCAGTCGCTGTTGGGAAGGTCGTCGCCGGTGTGCATGATCCGGTGGCAGGGCGAGTCGTAGACCTTGCCGGTCGAGCGCTCGATCGGATCGAAGACGACGTACTTGTACAGCCCGGAGACCATGCCCCGAGGCAGCTCGAGCCGGTTCGGATGCAGGGAATCCAGCAACGTGCGGGCTATTTCGTTCTTCCAGGCGACGATCTCCTCGAGCCGCTCGGTCTGCACCAACCCGAGCGCGGCGGTGAACTCGCTGATACGGAAGTTGAGGCCCTCGACGGCGTGGTCCGGCTTGCCGTAGTCGCGGAAGGAGCGGGCGAACTCGACCAGGTCCGCGTCGCCCGACACGAGCACTCCGCCCTCGCCGGTGCTCACCGTCTTCGTCGCGTAGAAGGAGTAGACGCCCGCGTCGCCGTAGGTGCCCGGCCGGCGGCCGTTCCAGGCGGCACCGTGGGCGTGGGCGCAGTCCTCGAGCAGGAAGATGCCGTGCTCCCGGCAGTAGGCCGCGATCCGCTCGACCTCGAACGCGATGTGCCCACCGATGTGCACGAGTACGCACGCGCGCGGGCGGTGGCGCTCCGCCTTCTCCTCGAACGAGGCGAACGACATGCAGAGGTCGTTCCTGTTGCAGTCCACGAACACCGGCTGCCCGCCGGCCTGCCGGATGGCCAGCGGGCCGGCCATGAACGTGTTCGAGGGGCAGAGCACCGCCTCACCGCGGACGCCCGCGTACTCGAGCGCCGCGAGCGCGCCACCGGACCAGCCCGACATCGCCACCGACGGCAGGCCGTTCCACGCCTCCCAGGCCGCCTCGAACCGCTCGGTCATGCGGCCCTGCGACCACTGCTGCGAGTCGATCACCTCGTCCCACAGCGAGTGCAGCCGCGCGCGGTCGCGCGGGTCGAATCCGATCGCGAAGCGATCGAACGTGGGCTTAGAGGTGTGCAGCCGCACGGCGCGGGGCAGCCTATGTGGTCCGCGGTTATGGAGCGTTAAGTGGCTGCCAACATTGGCCGCCGTGCACCTGCTCCTGATCTCCGGAAGCCTGCGAGATGGCTCGACGAACACCGCCGTGCTGCGGACCGCGGCGCAGGTCGCGGGCGACGGCGTGACCACGACCCTCTACCGGGGCATGGGCGACCTGCCGCACTTCAACCCCGACGACGACCGCGAGGGCCGGCCGGTCCACCCCGCGGTCGCCGAGTTGCGAGCCGCGATCGCCGCGGCAGACGCTCTGCTGCTGTGCACCCCCGAGTACGCGGGCGCGCTGCCGGGAGCGTTCAAGAACCTGCTCGAGTGGACCGTCGGCGACGGCGGCACCTACGACAAGCCGATCGCCTGGATCAACGCCGCCGGCCCGGCGGCGCCGAGCGGCGGGGCGGACGCCCACGACTCGCTGCGGAAGGTGCTGGGGTATGTGCACGCGAACATCGTGGAGGAGGCCTGCGCCCGGATTGCGGTGACCCGCGACGCCATCGGTGCCGACGGAACGCTGAGCGATCCGCGCTTGCGCCGGCAGATCGCCGACTCGGTCAGAACCCTGGCCGAGCTTGCGTAGTCTGCGGGCATGGAGTCGGGAGAGGACGTTCGCAGGTGGGAGCTCGCCTGCTTCTTCAGCCTGATGCGACGGTTCGCGGAAGCGCCGACGACCTTCTCGAGCATCGGGCGCGAGCTGCGGGGGATGCGGCTGGAGGGACAGAGGCCGCAGACGGCGATCGTCGTAACCGTCTTCGACCTTCGCCAGCAGACCGGATACGAGATGCACTTCCGCCTCTGGCAGGAGATGGCGGGAATGCCGGGCTACCCGGCAGACCCCGATGAGCTGACCTGGCTGATGGCCATAAACGCCGGCGAGCCTTGAGCGAGCGAGGCGGTCCGCCAAGTGCTCCGTACATGGCCGTGCCGTGGTGGCGGGCCTGCGCCGCTCCGCAGGCGCCTGAGGATGGGCGGTACTGGGCTCGAACCAGTGACCCCCAGCTTGTCGAGCTGGTGCTCTCCCAACTGAGCTAACCGCCCTGGCGCGGGCGAGCATAGCAATGGGCCGGTCTCCGCTCCAGGGGCCATACTTGGCTCTGGATGACCCAGTTGCACGAGATAGATGGGCTGTCCGCAGAGGACGTGATGCACCGTCATGTGACCACGCTTCCGGCGTCGGTGACGGTGGGCGAGTTGCGCGACTACCTCGGGGCGAGCGGATCCCGGAGGCTGGCGATCCTGGTCGAGGGAGACCGCTATGTGGCGGCGATCCCCGGCGCGGACCTTCCCGCCGACGCCGATCCGGGAGACCGGGCCGCTGACCACGCGGTCGGGGTCCCGACGATCGGCCCGGGGGCGTCGGCGGAAGACGCGCGCGACCTGGCGCTGTCGCTGCCGACCCGCCGAGTGCCGGTCGTGGACGAGGCCGGCACGTTGCTCGGCATCGTCGCGATCGACGAGCATCACACGCGCTTCTGCGGATAGCTGACTAAGACCGGCTTGCCCAGGATCCTGGCATCTGGTTAGGATCCTGGCGTGCATCGTTTGCGCGCCGCCCGTGAGGACGCCGGCATCTCTCAGCGCGAGCTCGCCGAGAGGGCGGGCGTCACGCGCGCGCAGGTCGGGTCGATCGAGCAGGGCCGGCATGTGCCGGCGGTGGACGCGGCGCTGAGGCTCGCCCGCGCGCTCGGCACGACGGCCGAGGCGCTGTTCGGCAGCGAGCCGCAGATCGAGGCCCAGCTCGCGACCGGCGGACGGGCCGCGGACGGGACGGTGGTACGTGCGGCGACCGTCGGCGACAGGGTCGTGGTCACGCCGCTTCCACCCGACGAGGACGCGGGCGCCTGGGCGGCCGCGGACGGCACGGTCGACGGCGGCGCGCTCCATCTCTTCCCCGAGGGCAGCGCGGAAGGCGCGCTCGTCCTCGGCTGCGATCCAGCCCTGCGGGCGGCCGACGCCTTGGGCGGAGGGCGCGTGGTCGGGGTCTCCGCAACCACAGGCCAAGCGCTCGAGGCACTGGCGGCCGGCCGCTGCCACGCGGCGCTGGTGCACGGGCGCGAGAGGCATCTTCCGAAGGCGAGGACGGCGGTCGCGCGCTGGCACGTGGCGCGCTGGCGGGTCGGGATCGCCTACCACCCGCAGCTTGGCCGCACCTCGCTCGAGTCGCTGCTCGACGGCAGCCTGCCGATGGTTCGCCGCCAGCGGAGCGCCGCCAGCGACCAGGCCCTGGTGAGAGCGGCGAAGCGGCTCGGCATCAGCGCACCCGAGGGCCCGCTCGCGGGCGGCCACATCGAGGGCGCGCGCCGCGCCGCGTGGACGAGCGCCGCGGCGATCACCTACGAGCCGGCGGCCGAGCTGTACGGGCTGAGCTTCGAGCCACTCGAGACGCACGTGGTGGAGCTCTGGGCGCGCGAGGAATGGTCCGCGCACCCTGGCGTCACCGAGCTGCTCGAGGTGATCGGCTCATCGGCGTTCCGCGATCGCGTGGGCGCCCACAGTGGCTACGACCTGACAGACAGCGGCTCCAGGAGGGCGGCGTGAAGCGAGCTCTTGCGGCGGTGGTGGTCGCGGCGGCTCTTGCCGCGGGGTGTGCCGGCTCGTCCGACTCGAGCCGGCCCACGCTGAAGGTGGCGGCGGCAGCATCGCTCAAGAAGGCCCTCACCGGATACGGCGGCCAGTTCGCCGAGGCAAAGACCGCGTTCTCGTTTGCCGGGTCCGACCAGCTCGCGGCTCAGATCGAGCAGGGCGCCCCGGTGGACGTCTACGCCGCGGCGAACACGAAGCTGCCCGAGGAGCTCTACTCGAAGGGCCTGATCGAGAAGCCCGTCGTGTTCGGGACCAACACGCTCGTGGTGGCGGTACCCGCCGGCGGCTCGAAGATCACCTCGCTGGACGATCTCGCGAAGAAGGGCGTGAAGATCGCGGCCGGCGCCCCCTCGGTGCCGGTCGGCTCTTACACGCAGAAGGTGCTGGCTGGACTGCCGGCGGGCGAGCGCAAGGCGATCACGGACAACGTGGTGTCCAGCGAGCCCGACGTGGCGAGCGTGGTGGGGAAGGTGGCCGAGGGCGCCGCGGACGCCGGCTTCGTCTACATCACCGACGTGAAGGCGACAGACGGCAAGCTCGAGGCGATTCAGATCCCGGCGTCGCTCAACCCGACCGCCGCCTACGGCGCCGCGGTCGTGAAGAAGACGGGGCACGAGAAGCAGGCGCGCGCCTTCCTGAACGGACTCGTGAGCGGCGCCGGGCAGGACCAGCTCCGCCAGGCCGGGTTCGGGGCGGCGCCGGCGCAATGAGAACCTCGGGCTGGTTCGGCGCGCTGCTTGTGGCCGCGCTCGCGGTGACCCTCGTGTTCCTGGCGCTGCCGGTGCTGGCCATCTTCCTGCACACCTCGCCCGGCCAGCTGGTCGAGAGCCTCGGCGACGGCAGCTCCACCGACGCTCTGCGCCTGAGCATCGAATGCTCGGCCGCGGCGGTCCTGATCATCGTGGTGGTGGGGACGCCCGCCGCGTACCTGCTCGCCACCCGCTCGTTCCGCGGCCGCTCGCTCGTGGTCACGGTGATCGAGCTGCCGCTGGTGCTGCCGCCGGCGGTGGCGGGAATCGGGCTGCTCGCGTCGCTCGGGCCGAGCGGCATCCTCGGCGACTTCGTGAAGTCGACGGGCCTCCAGCTCGTGTTCGCGACCGCGGGCGTGATCGTGGCGCTGACGTTCGTGTCGGCGCCGTTCTACCTGCGCCAGGCGCAGGCGGCGTTCGGCGCGCTCGATCCGAGCTGGCTCGACGCCTCGCGGACGCTCGGGGCCGGCGAGGCGCGCACCTGGCTGCGGGTGGCGATCCCCACCGCGCGTCAGGGTCTCGCCGCCGGCCTGGCGCTGGCGCTCGGCCGCGCGCTCGGTGAATTCGGGGCCACGCTGATGTTCGCCGGCTCGTTCAGGGGCGTGACGCAGACCACGCCGCTCGCGATCTATCAGGACTTCTCGACCGACTTCACCGGGGCGCTTGCGCTGTCGGCGGTGCTCGTGGCCGTCTCGGCCGCGATCCTCATGGGCGTGAAGCTGCTCTCCGGCCCGGCGCTCTTCGCCAGTGCTTCGAGTTGAGGCCAAGACGCGCCTGGGGGCGCTCGACCTCGACGTTGCGCTCAGCGCCGGCGGGGGCAGGTGCCTGGCGCTCGCCGGGCCGTCCGGCGCCGGCAAGTCGAGCCTGCTGCGCGTGATCGCCGGCCTGCTGCGTCCGAGCAGCGGGCGGGTGGAGTGCGGCGGCAGCGTATGGCTCGACACGACCACCGGCGTGAACCTGCCGCCGGAGGAGCGCCGCTGCGGCTACGTGTTCCAGGACTACGCACTGTTCCCGCACCTGAGCGCGTGGCGGAACGTGGCCTATCCGCTGCACCACCTGTCGCGGGCGGACCGGCGCCGACAGGCTCTCGCGCTGCTCGACCGCTTCGAGGTCGCCGAGCTGGCGGACGCCCGCCCCGCCACGCTGTCGGGTGGCGAGCGCCAGCGCGTGGCCCTGGCCAGGGCGCTCGCGCTCGAGCCGAGGGCGCTCCTGCTCGACGAGCCGCTGTCCGCGCTCGATACGCGCACGCGCGCGAACGCCGGGCGCGAGCTCGGCGCGGTGCTGCGCGCCAGCGGCGTGCCCGCGCTGCTCGTGACCCACGACTTCACCGAGGCGGCTCTCCTCGGCGACGAGGTGGGGGTGATCGACCAGGGCCGCGTGGTGCAGCAGGGAACGGCGGCCGAGCTCGCCGCGAGTCCCGCGTCGGCGTTCGTGGCGGACTTCACCGGCGCCGTGGTGCTCACCGGCCACGCGGCGCCGGCGGCCGACGGCCTCACGCGGATCGAGCTCGACGGCGGCGGCGCTGTGACGAGCACCGACACGGCCAGCGGACCGGTGGCGGTCAGCGTCTTCCCGTGGGAGATCTCGCTGGAGCCCGCAGCGCAGGCCGACTTCACCAGCTCGGCGCGAAACCACGTCCACGCCGAGGTGCTCTCGCTCACGCCGGTGGGGAACCGGGTGCGGGTCGGCCTGGCCGGGCCGCAGCCGCTGAGCGCCGAGATCACCGCCGCGGCCCAGCACGCACTCGAGCTGAGGCCGGGGGCGAGGGTCACCGCCACGTGGAAGGCGGCCGCCACTCGGCTCATCGCGATCTGAGTACCGTTCGCGGCATGAGCATCAAGGAGAGCGCGGCCGCGTTCCAGGCGCTCCACGAGGGACCGGGCATCTTCGTGATGCCCAACCCGTGGGACACGGGCACCGCGCGCGTCCTGGCCGGGCTCGGGTTCGAGGCGCTCGCCACCACGAGCCAGGGCCTGGCGAACTCGCTCGGCATGCTCGACGGTGACGTGCGCCGGAAGGTCCACCTGAGGCACGCGCGCGAGATCGTGGACGCCACGCCGCTGCCGGTGAACGGGGACCTCGAGAACGGCTATGGCCACGACCCGGACACGGTCGCGCGGACCATCCGCAAGGCGGCCAAGGCAGGCCTCGTGGGCTGCTCGATCGAGGACGCGAGCAAGGACCCGGACGAGCCGATCTATCCGCTCGACCTGGCGGTGAAGCGCATCAAGGCGGCCGCCAAGGCGGCGCGCAAGCTGCCGTTCCCGTTCGTGCTGACCGCGCGGGCCGAGAACTACCTCTACGGCCGCGTCGACCTCCCCGACACGATCGCCAGGCTGCAGGCCTACGAGGAGGCCGGCGCCGACGTGCTGTATGCGCCCGGCCTGCGCGACATCGAGGAGATCAAGAAGGTGTGCGAGGCCCTGTCTAAGCCGGTCAACGTGCTGGCCTTGAAGGGCGGGCCGAGCGTGGCCGAGCTGGGGGAGGCCGGCGTTCGCCGCGTCAGCCTCGGCTCGAACCTCCACCGGGTGGCCATGGGCGCGCTGCTCCGCGGCGCGAAGGAGCTGAAGGAGCAGGGCACGCTCGGCTTCCTGGACGAGGCCGCGACGACCGCGGAGCTGGAGCCGTTCCTAAGCTCGCCGCACTCGTAGCCGCGCTGGGGCTGGCCGTCACGGCCTGCGGCGCGCAGGACAGGCCGCCCGAGATGGCGCCGCCCCGCTTCGGGCCGGCGCCCCTCTACCGGCCCGACGCGCTGAGCAGGACGGTGGAGAAGGGCAGGCCGCTCGGCGCGATGGCCTGCGGCACCGCTCCGAAGGACTGGGTGGGCGTCCACCTCGAGGTGTTCGTGAACCGCTTCGATGTGGTGATCCCCGCCGGCATCGGCATGGCGCCGCCGCACGCGGTGGACGGCGCGTACATCACCGGCGCCCGCTGCTCGTATCCGATCAGGACCACGGACCCCACCGGGATGATCGAAGTCGACGCCGGGTTCGCGAAGCACGCCACGCTCGGCGACTTCTTCGCCGCCTGGGGCCAGCCGCTCAGCCCCACCAGGCTGCTCAGCTTCCGCGCCAAGGGCGGCGACCGCGTGGTCGTCTACATCAACGGCAAGCGCTGGCAGGGCGACCCGCGCGACGTGCCGCTGACCCGACACGCCGCCCTCCTGATGCACCTTGGTGGCTACGTGGCGCCGCGGCTTGAATACGGTTTCCCGCCGGACCTGTGATCCGCC
>DATNBJ010000051.1:0-11615 GCA_035572055.1 Thermoleophilaceae bacterium
GCCTCCACCACGCGCTCCGCCCCGGTCTCGTCCTGCGCCCGTACGCGCACGTGCACGGGACGCTCCACGTCCACCGCGACGCCGGGAATCGACAGGCAGCCCTCTTCCAGGGTCTCCTCG
Source organism: Thermoleophilaceae bacterium (assembly GCA_035572055.1). Lineage (GTDB taxonomy): Bacteria > Actinomycetota > Thermoleophilia > Solirubrobacterales > Thermoleophilaceae > JAICJR01. Next base: position 121 of record DATNBJ010000051.1, read on the forward strand.
TCACCGCTCGACCACTCGATCTGCGGGTTGACCAGCGCGACCAGCGGCGCGTCCTGGCCCACGCGGTAGACGAGCAGCCGCTGCGACAGGCCGATCTGCGGGGCGGCCAGGCCGACGCCGAGCGCGTCGTTCATCAGCCCGCCCATGCGTGCGACCTGCGCGCGCAATGCCTCGTCGAACTGGTCGACGGGCGTCGCGCGGCTCTTCAGGACGGGATCCCCGAGGCGCCGGATGAACGACAGAGCGGCGCGCCGGCGCGCCTCCACCTCGGGATCGCGCTCTTCTTCGAGCTCTTGCGCGACCTCTTCGATCGACTGATCCTGCTCCTCCGGCATGAGGTCTGAGTCTACTGCGGGTCGACGTCCACGGAGAAGCTCACGCCGCTCTTTCCGTGGTCGGGCGCGACGGTCTCTACGGCCGCGCGGACGACCTCCACCGCGTGGCCGCGCTCCTCCGCCTTGACGACGATCTGCGACCGCGCGCGGCCCTTGAGGCGGAAGAGCGGCGCCGGCCCGAGCACCGATCCCTCGAGCGGCGCGAGCAGCTCCACCAGCGCCTCGGCCGCGCGGGACTGCGGCTCCGGCGCCTCCGACGAGCACACGATGCGGATCAGGTGGCCGAACGGCGGGTAGCGCAGCAGGCGCCGCCGCTCGAGCTCGCCCGCCACGAAGCCGTCGGAGTCGTGCGCGGCCGCGTGACGCAGCGAGCGCGCCTCCGGCTCGAGCGCCTGCACGATCACCCTGCCCCCGCGCGGCCCGCGGCCGCTGCGCCCGGCGAGCTGCGCCACCAGCGCGAACGTGCGCTCCTCGGCACGGAAGTCCGGGAACCGCAGCGTGGCGTCAGCGTCGAGCACGACGCCGAGCGTGACCTCGGGGAAGTCGTGCCCCTTGGCCACCATCTGAGTGCCGACGAGCACGCCGTTCGGCGCCGAGTCGAACCGCTCGAGCACCCGCGTGATCGCCCCGCGGCCGGCGGCCGCGTCCGAGTCGAGCCGGAACACAGGCAGCGGGCGCACCAGCTCCTCGAGCTCCTGCTCGAGCCGCTCGGTCCCGGCGCCATGTCGCGCGACCGACACCGAGCCGCAGTCCGGGCAGGTGGACGGCGCGCTCTCCTCGTGACCGCAGTGGTGGCACGCGACGATGCCCGCCGCGCGGTGGAGCACGAGCGAGACGTCGCAGTCCGGGCACGTCCACACGCGGGCGCACACCCGGCAGGTGAGGAAGTTCGACCAGCCGCGCCGGTTGAGCAGCACGATGGCCTTCTCGCCTCGGCGACGCACGGTGTCGAGCGCGTCGCGCGTGCGCTCGTGCAGCGCGCTGCGCACGCCCGCCATCCCGACGATCTCGACCGGCGGTAACCCCCGACCATCAACGCGCTCGGGCAGGACGAGCCGCTCGAGCCGCAGGCGGCTCTCGGGCCGCGGGGTGGCGCTGCCGGCCACCAGCACGGCGCCCGCCTGCTCGGCCCGCCGCTCGGCCACGTGACGGGCGTCGTAGCGCGGGTCCGACTCCTGCTTGTAGGACGGATCGTGCTCCTCGTCGATCACGATCAGGCCGAGGTCGGTGAGCGGCGCGAAGATCGCCGAGCGCGGGCCGACGCACACGCGCGCCTCGCCGCGGCGCAGGCGCGCCCACTCGTCGTAGCGCTCGCCGGCGCCGAGCTTCGAGTGCAGCACGGCCACGGCGTCGCCGAAGCGCTCCTGGAAACGGCCGGCGGTCTGCGGCGTAAGTGCGATCTCCGGCACGAGCACGATCGCCGAGCGCCCGCGCTCCAGGGCGGCCGCCACCGCCTGCAGGTAGACCTCGGTCTTGCCGCTGCCGGTGACGCCGTGGAGCAGGAGCTTCCCGCCGGCTTCCGCGTCGAGCCGGGAGACGATGCCGGCGAGGGCGGCGCCCTGCGCGTCCGACAACACCGGCGCCTCGGCGGCCCGCGCGCCCACGCGCGAGACCTCGGGCCGCCGCCCGATCTCACGCTGCTCGAGCACGATCAGCCCCCGCTCGGCGAGGCCGTGCAGGCTTGCGTGCGATGCGCCGCTCAGCCGGCACAGCTCGGCCGCGGGAAGCGGGCCCGCGCGAAGCGTGTCGAGGGCGGCGCGTTGCCGCTCGCCGACAGGGCCGGGGAACTCAGCCGAACCGAGACCCGAGACCCGAGACCCGACACCCAGCTCTGCCACCAGCGCGCGCCGCGCCTTCACGCGCTGCTTCACGTTCCGACCCGTGCCGGGCGGCAGCACGAGCCCGAGTCCGCGCGCGGGCGTGGAGCAGTACTCCTCGGCCACCCACAGCCCGAGCTTGACGAGCTCGGCCGGCACCTCGGGGTCGAGCAGGGTGAGCGGCTCGACCAGCCGCTCGGCCGGCACCTCGCTCTCGTCGGCGAGCCCGACCACGACCCCCAGCATCCGCTGCCGTCCGAACGGCACGACGAGCATGCTGCCCACGTCGACCTCGCCCAGCCGGCCGCTCAGCCGGTAGTCGAACGGCCCGCGCAGGGCGCGGGCGGAGGTGAGCGGCTCGACCTTGGCGATCACTCCGCCAACCTATGGCCGAGAGCGGACGACGTAAAGCGAACTGGCAACCCCCTGTCAAGGGATAGTTGCCGAGATCTTCAATGCCAACGGAACGTCGTAACCCGCTCAGGTCCAAGTGGTTCCTGCCGCTCTTCGCCGTGTTCCTCGGCGTCGTGTTCTTCGCCGCCCAGGCGATCGGCGGCGACCCCGGCGGCGGCGCCATCTCGTTCGCCATCCTCGCCGTGTTCGGGCTGGCCGTCCTCCTCGGCGGCCGCAGCGAGACCATCCGCGGCCTGCGCGGCGACGGCCGCGACGAGCGCTTCGCGAAGATGGACATCCACGCGACAGCGGTGTCGGGCCTGGCGGTGATCGTCGCGATCATCATCGCCTTCCTCGTGGAGATCGCGTAGGGCAAGGACGGCATGCCCTACGCGTGGCTCGGCGCGGTGGGCGGCCTGGCCTACATCGTCGCGATCGTCGTCTTCAGGCTGCGCAGCTAGCTCGTCTGCTGCGCGGTCTCCCGCGCGTCCAGCCCAGCCGCCTCGCGCAGCGCCGCGGCCTTGTCCGTCTTCTCCCACGTGAAGTCGTGGTCCTCACGGCCGAAGTGGCCGTAGGCCGCCGTCTTCTGGTAGATCGGACGGTGCAGGTCGAGGTACTGGCGGAAGGCGCCCGGCCGCAGGTCGAAATGCTCGCCGATCAGCTCGAGGATCTTCATCCGGGAGATGCGCTCAGTGCCGTAGGTGTCGACCATCACGGACACCGGGTGCGCCACGCCGATCGCGTACGCCACCTGGACCTCGCAGCGGTCGGCGAGACCCGCCGCCACCACGTTCTTGGCCACGTAGCGCGCCGCGTAGGCCGCCGAGCGGTCCACCTTCGAGGGGTCCTTGCCGGAGAACGCGCCGCCGCCGTGGCGGGCCGCCCCACCGTAGGTGTCGACGATGATCTTTCGCCCGGTGAGGCCGCAGTCGCCCATCGGGCCGCCGACCTCGAACTTGCCGGTCGGGTTCACCAGGAACTCCGACTGCAGCTTCTTCGGGTCGTACAGCTCGGCGGGCAGGATCGGGTGGAGCACGTGCTCCCAGAGGTCCGGCTTGATCAGCGACTGAGAGTCGACCCCCGGCTTGTGCTGGGTCGAGATCAGCACCTTCTCGATCTCGATCGGGCGGCCGCCCTCGTAGCGAACGGTGACCTGGGTCTTGCCGTCGGGACGCAGGTACGGCATCACGTCGCCGCGCCGCACCTGGGCAAGGCGCTGCGCCAGCTTGTGCGCCAGCGAGATCGGCATCGGCATCAGCTCCGGCGTCTCGCGCGTGGCGTAGCCGAACATCATGCCCTGGTCGCCCGCGCCGGCGACGTCGAACTCGTCGTCGTCGTCGGCCTTCGTGCGCCGTTCGTAGGCCTCGTTCACGCCCTGGGCGATGTCGGGCGACTGCTCGTCGATCGCGGTGATCACCGCGCAGGTGTCGCAGTCGAATCCGTAGGCCGCGTTGTCGTAGCCGATCTTGCGGATCGTCTCGCGCGCGATCTTCGGGATGTCCACGTAGGTCTGTGTCGAGATCTCGCCGGACACGACGACCAACCCGGTGTTGACCAGCGTCTCGCAGGCCACCCGACCCGCCGGGTCATCGCGCAGCACGGCATCGAGGACACCGTCCGAAATCTGGTCGGCCATCTTGTCGGGATGACCTTCGGTCACCGACTCGGACGTGAACAGGAACTCGTTTTCTGAAAGGGCGTCGAACTGGGTCATGGCAGCTTTAGGCGCAACTCCGAGTCGATGTCTTTCCCCTCGCGTGCGAGCACGATTCCCGCCGCGCCGATCTTCTGAAGATCGTCGCGGACCGCTGAGTAGGTCGGGTTGGAACTCAGCCCGGCTTGATCCGCGAGCGCAAGGAGCTTCTCTAAGTCGAAGAAGACTAGCGCCGAAGTGGATTTCGGCCGGTCACCGAGCAGGGTCTTGAAATCGCCGCTGTCGCTCAGGTGCGCGCCCTTGCGCGCCGCCGCGATCCCGCTCGGGTCCGTGGAGACGAGCAGATCGCCGCCGAATGCCGCGTAGTTGAGCTTCAGGCCGCTGGCCAGGCTCGTGGTCATGACGTTGACACCGTTCACCCCGTTCGTGCTGATGTCCGGGGTGTCGTTCGGATCGCCGCCGCTCAGAAGGCTGACGATGGCCGGCTGGAGGCGCCCGATCACGTCCATGCCCTTGCCGGCCGGCACGCCGGCGGCGTCCAGCGTGATCCCGGGCCCGTCACTGCCCGGCGTCAGCGTCACGGCGCTCTCGCCGCCGAGCAGCGGCAGCAGCTCGGTGCCGATGTTCACCCCCGCGCCCTGGGCGGCCACCGCGAACTTGCGCAGCGCGTTGCCGATGCCCGAGCCGGGCGAGGCCATCGCGTCGCCGAGCAGGCAGCGCAGGCCGGAGAGGCTCAGGAACATGGCCGGCTGGGCCGGCGCCTTGGCAAGGAGGCCGGACGCATCTCCCCCATTCCCGCCGCAGTTGGTGGAGCCGCCGGGAGCCGGCCGGCTGCGCAGCGTCAGCTCGAGGCGCTTGTCGGTGTCGCCCATCGAGACGGCGGTCGCCTGCAGCGACGGCACGTGGGCCGCGGCGCTCAGAAGTGCGGCGGGGCCGCTCAGGTGCGCCTTCAACCAGCCCGGCGACAGGTAGCCGGTGACGAGCCGCTCGTGCGGCAGTCCCTTGCGCAGGTCGGCATAGGTCTTGTCGGAGCCGAGCGAGGTACCGCCGGCCGCGGAGTCGATCGCCGCGCGCACCGCCGGGCCGTCGCCCGCCAGCACGAAGCCGCGCTCCATGCCCGCCAGCTCACCGTGGCCGATGTCGCGGAGCTCCACGCCGCGGTAGGTCTGCACTCCCGGCGAGGGGATCAGGTCGATCGCCTGGCGCGCCTTGCGCGCGTCCTTGGCCTTCAGCACGAGCACGCGCTTGGACCCGTCGGGCATCACCGCCATCGCCGCCTCGTTGCCGAGCCAGGGTTTGTAGTCCAGCTTCGCCAGCGCGCCGTCGCCCTGCGCGATGCCCAGCAGCGTGGAGCGCAGGCCGCCGAGCGACGGCAGCTTGTCCAGCGCCGCGACCGCGCGCTTCCACTGCGCGCCGGTCTGCTCGTTCGACAGGTTCAGGTACACGAGCGCGTTCCTCGGAACGAACGACGCCGCGTGGTCCGGCGGCGCCGCGGTGCCGCCCATCGCGAACGCGCGGAACAGGCCGAACGCGATCACGAGCGACACGACCAGCGAGGCGACCACTCGCCTGACGAGGAAGCGCGTACGCGTTGCCGTCATCCCTGCCCCCCTCTGGATCCGCTTCGTCCCTCTCGACCGTTGAAGTCGATGATGAGCGGGACGCCCTCCAGCTCATACCTCTGCCTCAGGCGATTCTCCAGGAAATAGGCGTAGTCGCGCGTCACTCGGCTGCGATCCGACACCTGCACGGCGAACCGCGGCGGGCTCGTCTCGAACTGCGTCATGTAATAGAGCTTCAGCCGCTTGCCTCTGACCGTGGCCGGCTGGCGCGTGGCCTGGAGGTCCGAGAGGAAGCGATTCAGCTCCGGCGTGGGGATCCGCTGCGCCGCGCGATCGCCCAGCTCGATCGCCTCGTGCAGCATGCGCCTGACGTTGCGGCCCGTCTTCGCCGACGCGGTGATCACCTTCGGCCGCAGCCGCACGCGCTGCTCCACGCGGGCGCGCGCGTCGTCGAGATCCGCCTCGCCCACGTCCCACTTGTTCAGCACCACGATCGTGGCGCAGCCCTTCTTCATCGCCAGCTCGGCGATGCTCAGGTCCTGGCTCGTCACGCCCTCGCTCGCGTCGCAGACCACCAGCGCCACGTCGGCCCGCTCGGCCGCCTGCTCCGAGCGCAGCTGCGCGTAGTAGTCGACCGTCCCCGCCACCTTCGAGCGCCGCCGCAGTCCGGCCGTGTCGACCAGGACGACCTCCCTGTCGTCAACCCGGATGCGCGTGTCGATGGCGTCCCGAGTGGTCCCCGCGCGCTCGGACACGATCACGCGCTCCTCCCCCAAGAAGCGATTCACAAGCGATGATTTACCCACGTTGGGCCTTCCGATCACAGCCAACCGCAGAGCTGTGTCCTCATCGCGCTCCGGAACCTCGTCGAGATGCTCGGTGACGCGGTCCAGCAGGTCGCCCGTGCCGAGCCCGTGCTGGGCCGAGACCGGCACCGGATCGCCCAGCCCCAGCGCGTGAAATTCGGCGGCGTCGGGGATGGCGCTCGGCCCGTCGACCTTGTTCGCCGCCACCACCACGGGCACGGGCGAGCGGCGCAGCTCCGCCGCCAGTTCTGCGTCGCCGGGTCTCAGTCCCGCACGCGCGTCGACCACCAGCACGGCAACGGCGGCTTCGTTCAGTGCGTAGCGCGCCTGCTCCTGCACCGCGCGGGCCAGGTCGTCGGTCTCCTCCAGGTCCACGCCACCGGTGTCGACGAGCAGGAACTCGCGGCCGTTCCACTCGGCCTCGATCTCCTTGCGGTCGCGGGTCACACCGGACTGCTCGTGCACCACGGCCTCGCGCGTACCGGTGAGCCGGTTGACCAGGGTGGACTTGCCGACGTTCGGGTAGCCGACGACGGCGACCTTCGGGAGGGGTGGCATCGGGGGTTACCGCTTGGTCGCGAGCTTGCGCAGGAGCGTGACGATCTGCGACGCGACGTCCTCGGCGGTCCGATCGGTGCTGTCCAGCTCGATGGCGTCCACCGCTGCCCGCAGCGGCGAGTGCTCTCGGTTGCGGTCCTGCTCGTCGCGCAGCGCCTGGTCCTTCAGCACGGTGCGCCAGTCCGTGCCCAGCTCGCGCGCGCGGCGGAAGGCGCGCGCCTCGGGGCTCGCGGTGAGGAAGATCTTGAGCTCGGCCTCCGGCGCCACCACGGTGCCGATGTCGCGGCCCTCGGCCACCCAGTCGCCGCTCGACAGCAGCTCCCGCTGCTTCTGCACGAGCGCCTGACGCACGCGCTCGTCGGTGGCGATCTTCGATGCCGCCTCCGACACCTCGGGCGCGCGGATCGCCTCGGTCACGTCCTCGCCGCCCGCGACCACGCGCTCGCCGAGCTCGAGGTCGAGCTCGGCCGCCACGTCGGCCGTGGGACGGCCGGGCTGACGCATCGCGGCCAGCGCCACGGCGCGGTACATCGCCCCGGAGTCGAGATACGTGAAGCCGAGCCGCTCGGCCACGGCCTGCGCCACAGTGCTCTTGCCGGCCCCGGCGGGCCCGTCGATGGCGATGACCACGGGTCGAAGGCTACTTCCGTCAGGCGGGTAGCCGTCCAGCGCCAAGAATGCATCCGCCGGACTGACGTGGCTGGTTTTCGGCATGTATGTCAGTCCGAATCGCAGGCACGTCTCCGTGCCGGCCCTTCAGGTGCTCGGCAGCGACGAGCCCGCGAAGAAGAAGAACCAGATCACGAACACCACCAGCGCGACGCTCACCGAGGCGATCATCACCACGTCGAGCACGCTGCGCGGGCGGGTGTCGCCGCGCTCGGCGCGCATGCTCTTCAGCCAGGCCGAGCGGACCTGCACGTGCGCGTTCGAGTCGGTCACGTCGCCGTAGAGCGCGTTCAGCCGGTAGAGGAAGCGGCCGAACAGGAACATCGTCACGGGGATCCCGAAGATCAGCAGCACGTACGGCCCGAGCGACGGCGCCGCGCTGTTCGTGAGGTGCGAGGCGAGCACGATCCAGCCGACGGGAATGCCGATCCACAGCACGAGGCTCCCCACGATCATCAACAGGATCAGGATCAGCGCGGCGAGCTTCTTGCCAATGAAGGTCACTACCCCAGCAGAGTGGCCAGGTCCGACTCGAAGCCAGGGTACGAGATGGCGGCGACGTCCATACCCAGCACCTCCACCCCGCTCCGCGAGGCGAGCCCGGCCACTGCGCCGAGCATCGCCAGGCGGTGGTCGCCGCGCGAGTCGATCGTGCCGCCCTCGATGCCGTCCGGGCCGTGCACCACGAAGCCGTCCTCGGTGCCTTCGATGTCCGCGCCCAGGCCGCGCAGGCCGTCGACCACGCCCGCGATCCGGTCCGTCTCCTTCACGCGCAGCTCGGCCGCGCCGCTCACGACCGTGTCGCCCTCGGCGAAGCAGCCAAGCAGCGCCACGAGCGGCAGCTCGTCGATGGCAAGCGGCACCTCGTCCGCAGTGACCTCGGTGGCGATCAGCGGCGACGCCGCCACGTCGAGCTCGCCGGCCGGCTCGTGGTCGGGCTGCTCGTCGCCCGGCTCCTCCAGGTCGCCGAGGATCACCGCGCCCATTCGCTGGGCGATGCGGAAGAAGCCTGTGCGAGTCCAGTTCAGGCAGACGTCGTCGATCACGATTCGCGATCCCGGCACGATCGCCGCCGCGGTGGCCAGGAACGCCGCCGAGGAGGGGTCGCCCGGCACGTTCACGTCATCGAGCTCGAGCTCGTCGACCTGCGAGACCCACACGGTCTGGCCATCGCGCCCGAACGGCACGCGCGCGCGGCAGAGCATGCGCTCGGTGTGGTCCCGGCTGCGGGTGGCCTCCGTGACGCTCGTGCGCCCGGACGCGAGCAGGCCCGCGATAAGCACGCACGACTTCACCTGCGCGGTGGGCACCGGCAGCACGTAGTCGATGCCGTGCAGCTCGGTGCCGGTGACCTGCATCGGCGCGAAGCGCTCGTCGCGCGCGTCGATCTGCGCGCCCATCTGGCGGAGCGGCTCCGCCACCCGGTCGATCGGGCGCTTGCGGATCGAGTCGTCGCCGTCGAGCGTCCAGCGGCCGCCGGGCTGACCGGACAGCCAGCCGGGCAGCAGGCGCAGCAGCGTGCCGGAGTTGCCCACGTTCAGCGTTCCGCCGGTCACGTCGGCGGGCGTGTGGAGACCCACGCCGCGGATCACGAGCTCACCGCCCCGGTCGTCCACACCGGCGCCCAGCGCCTGGACGGCGTCGAGGGTCGACTCGGTGTCTCCCGCGCGCAGATAGTTGCGCACGGTCACCGGCTCGTCGCTCATGGCGCCGAACAGCGCGGCGCGGTGGGAGATCGACTTGTCGGCCGGCGGGCGCACGGTGCCGCGCAGCGCCCCCGAGGGCTCGAAGCGTTTGTTCATGTCCCGCGCGAGGTGGGGAAGCCGAGCTCCTCGATGAGCGACTCGGCACGGTCGGCGGCGTCGTCGCCGGCCACCCACAGCGTCATCTGGCCCGAGCGCATGTCCTCGGCGGGCGCGAGTGCCATGTCGGCGATGTTCACCCCCGCCTTCCCGAGCGCCAGCGCCACCTGGGCCACGATACCCGGGCGGTTCGGCACCGAGAGCCGCAGCTCGTGGACGGCCGCACCGGCGAGATCCGCCTCCAGCAGGCGGCGGCGATCGGACAGCGCGCCGTCGTTCCACCGCTCGATGCCGGCGGCGTCGCGCTCTCGCAGCGACTTCGCCACCGCTTGGAGACGGTTCACCGCGTCGTCGATCTGGCCGGCGATCGCCTCGGCGTTCGTCATGTAGATGTCGGTCCAGATGCCGGGGTTGGCGCCGGCGACGCGGGTGGCGTCGCGGAAGCTCGGCCCGATCCGCGGCAGCGCCTCGCCCTCCTCGCTGAGCGCGCGGGCCGCCTGCGAGACGAGCACGTTGGCGATCACGTGCGGCAGGTGGCTCACGCAGGCCAGCAGGCGGTCGTGGGTCTCGGGATCGATCGCCATCGGCCGGGCGCCGAACGCAACCACGATGCCGTGCAGGCGCTCGTAGAGCAGGCCGCCGGAGGTCGGCGTCGGCGTCAGGTACCAGGCGGCGCCGTCGAACAGGTCGGCGCGGGCGTTCTCCACCCCCGCGCTCTCGGCGCCCGCCAGCGGGTGCCCGCCCACGAAGCGCGGGTCCTTGCCCGCGTCGGCCACGGCCCGCTTGGTGGAGCCCACGTCGGTGACCACCGTGTCCTCACCGGCGGCGCCCAGCGCCTCGGCCACCAGCGCGGGCAGCACGCCCACCGGCGCGCAGACGAAGGCGGCGTCGGCGCCGCGCACCGCCTCGGCCACCGAGCCGGCGCCGCTGTCGAGCGCCCCGCGCTCGATCGCCAGGTCGAGCACCGCGGGCACGAGGTCGTAGCCGACGACCTCGGCCCCCTCGATCCGCTCGCGCGCAGCCAGTCCGACGGAGCCGCCGATCAGGCCCACGCCAATGACCGCTATGCGCATGCTCGCTGCAAACCGGCGCCAGCCCGTGTCCTCGGGTCTCGCCGTATTGTCATACGGCTTCGACCCTGCGTCCTTGCCTGGCTTGGTTTTCGCTGCGCAAGGACGCTCTTAGATTCGGACCAGTTCCTTGCGCGCTATCGCGGCCGCGGCCTCGACCTGGCGCAGGTAGTCCGCGAACTCCTCGGCGCGCAGTGCCTGCGGGCCGTCGCAGATCGCCGTCTCGGGCTCGGGATGGATCTCCACGATGATCCCGTCGGCGCCCGCGGCGGCCGCGGCCAGCGACAGCGGCAGCACCCAGTCGCGCCGCCCGGCCGCGTGGCTCGGGTCGATCACGACCGGCAGGTGCGAGAGCTCGCGCAGCACCGGGACGGCCATCAGGTCGAGCGTGAACCGGTACGCGGTCTCGAACGTGCGAATGCCCCGCTCGCAGAGGATGACGGCCTCATTGCCTTCCTGCGTTATGTAGTCGGCGGCGGACAGCAGTTCGTCGAGCGTGCTCGACAGGCCGCGCTTGAGCAGGACCGGGCGCCCGGAGCGGCCGACTTCGGTGAGGAGCGCGTAGTTCTGCATGTTGCGCGCGCCGATCTGGACGATGTCGGCGACCTCCACCACCTGATCGAGACCTTCGGCATCCATGGCTTCGGTGACGATGAGCAGTCCGGTCTCCTCGCGCGCCCTGGCCAGCAGCTCGAGTCCCGCCCGGCCGAGACCCTGGAAGGCGTAAGGCGAGCTTCGCGGCTTGTAGGCCCCGGCCCGGAGCACCGTGGCGCCGGCCTCGCGTACCGCGCGTGCGGCCGAGAGGATCTGTCGCTCGCTTTCGACGGAG
>DATNBJ010000052.1:0-7619 GCA_035572055.1 Thermoleophilaceae bacterium
GCTGCGGCGGAAGAGTCCACGAGGGGCATGATCACCGCACGTCCCAGATCGGGCGCACCTCCACCGATCCGTGCGAGGCCGCCGGGATCTTGGCGGCCAGCTCGACCGCCTCGTCCAGGTCCGCGCACTCGAGGATGTAGAAGCCCCCGAGCTGCTCCTTGGTCTCCGCGTAGGGACCGTCAGTGGTCAGCGGCGAGCCGTTGCCGCCGGCCCGGACCACCGTGGCGGTGGCGGTGTTCTGGAGCGCCTCGCCGGCCTGGTAGGCGCCGGACTTCTGCACCTCTTCGGTGAACACCCCGTAGGCAGCGATCCGCTCGTCGAGCTCGGGGCTGCCGGGCTCGGGCGAGACGGTCTCGTCGTAGTAGAGAAGGAACGCGTAGCGCACGTCTCACTCCTGTCGTCGTACCGGCACTCAGGTTGCCGGATTCGGGGAGACGACGAATGGTGGGCGCGGAAAAGGACAGGGGAGAAGTCCCTAGTCCCTAGTCCCTAGAAACGACATCGGCTCAAGCCTCTAGGGACTAGGGACTAGGGACTGGGAACTGCAGCCGGCGCGCGGAATCGCGCGCCGGCCGCCATTTCCCTACGGCGTGTCGAGCTTGTACACGGTCCCCGTGAGCTCGCCCACGTAGACCGACTTGCCCTGCACGCCGAGCCCGACGATGGGCGCGACGAAGCCGGTGAGCACCGGCTTGGGCGTGGTGGCGCCGCCGGCCACCGGCACGGAGACGACCTCGGGGCCGCTCTTGCCGATGCCGCCGAACAGCGAGACGTACAGCGTGTCGCCGATGATCCCGAGACCCATCGCGCTCGAGTGCGCCGGGAAGAACTGCACCGGCTTGGCGAACCCCTTGCAGGCGGACTTCTTCTTCCAGGTGCACTTGGGGAAGCCGTAGTCGTCGCCGCGCTTCACGCGCACGACGTAGTCGGGCGGGTTCTTCACGCCCGCGTCCTCACCGAGGTCGGAGACGAGCGGGTTCGAGGAGCGCTTCGGGAACACCATCTGCCACGGCTGGCGCAGACCGCTGGCCTCGACCTTGAGGTGCCGCCCGTTCTTGTCGAACGAGAGGAGGTCGAACGCGTAGGGCTTGCTCGACGCCTTGTGGTCCGAGGCGTTCGAGACGCCGGCATACAGACGGCCGTTGGCGCCGAAGCCGATCCCGTTGAAGCCCGGGAAGCCCTTCGGGCCGCGGTACAGCGTCTTGATCTTCGAGAACGAGGTGCCGTTCCAGCCGCTCATGCGGTAGAGCTTCGTACCCGCGGCGACGTACAGAGCGTTGCTGTGCCAGGTGACGCCGGACACCGGCGTCGGGGACTTCGCGATGCGAGTCGCCACGCCGTTCTTGAGCAGGAACACGCCGCCCTTCGTCTTGCCGTCCTCGCTGCCGAAGTCGCCGGCGAACACGTCGCCGCCGGGGCTGAACGCGAACGAGGTCGGGGTAGACAGGCCGGACGCAAAAGCCGTCACCGTGCCGCCGGCAGGCGCGGTCGGGAGGGGAGGCCCGGCGGCTACGGCGCTGGACGCTCCGACTGCGAAGGCTCCGGCGATGGCTACGGCCGCGAGCCCGCGTACTTTGATCATTCCCTCACTCCTGGGGTCTGGTGCGAGTCAAACCGACCGCGGCACCCTAGCGGGAGACGTGCCCCACAGGGGTGCGGTTACCACTACCTGGTTCGCACTCGGACCGGAAGGGTGCCGGAGCGCCACTTGGCGGGGGTTTCCGCCCGCTGTAGAGTCGCGCCACAATGGGCTGGACTCGCACATCGGCGCTTGTGATCGCCGCCGCGGCTCTCGCGTTCCCGGCGCTCGCGAGCGCCAAGACCACCATCGGGCTGGCGAGCCCCGCCCAGGGCCAGCTGATGACCACCGACGCCGGCCCCGCCGTATTTGCCCAGCTGTCGACGTCGGATCCTGCACTGAGCTATCAGGTGCCTGCGGGCGGTGGCGTGATCACGTCGTGGACCCTTTGGACCAAGAGCGACGTGCAGGCCACCGCCACCTACACCTTCGAGCTGCTGACCCCCACCGCGGGAGGCGACTACACCGTCAGCGCGCGCGATCCCCAGGAGCACACGAGCTCGGCTGACGGCACCGCAATAGGCAGCACGTTCCCCACGCGCATCGGCGCGTCGGGCGGGGAGCTGCTCGGCGTATGGGCCGGGGACAACGGCTCGCTGGCCATCCCGCTGTCGACGAGCAGCGACGACGTCATCGGCGTGGGTACGGGCCAGCCCACCGATCCCGCGATCCAATCGACGGTCCACTTCAGCCCCCAGACCAAGGTTCGCCTGCTCCTCTCGGCAGTGCTGGAGCCGGACGCGGACCGCGACGTCTACGGCGACGAGTCCCAGGACGCCTGCCCCGGCGATGCCACCGCGCATGTCGCGCCCTGCCCGGTCGCGCCGCCCAACCTCAACCCGGGGAAGCTGCCGACCACGAACCCCACCCCGGACAAGACGTCGCCCAAGCTCTCCTCAGGCGCGCACAGCGCCAGGTTCTCGAGGAGCGGCGCCATCGCTTTCCGGCTGACCTCCACCGAGAACGCCACTGGCACGGCGACCGGCACGATCAGCCTGCCGAAGGGGGCCAAGGTGGTCCGCTTCAAGCGAGCCGGCGTGAGGTTGACGGCGAACCGGGCGGCGACGATCAGGCTGAAGCTCGCCAAGAGGGACGCGGCGAAGGTGCGCCGCGCGCTCAGGCGGCACTCGCGCCTCCGGGCGAGGGTCACGCTGGTGGCGCAGGACGCCGCCGGGAACGCCACCACGAAGCGCCTCACGCTCAAGCTGGCCCGCTGATCGCGCCGACCGCCGGCGCAAGGTGACCGCTAGCCTTCGCGTGCCGTGATTTCGACCAACCAGTTCAAGAACGGAACCCACATCGAGGTGGACGGCACCGTCTTCAAGATCGTGGAGTTCCAGCACGTCAAGCCGGGTAAGGGCGGGGCGTTCGTACGCACCAAGCTCAAGCGCGCGGCCGACGGCGCGGTGATCGACAAGACCTTCCGCGCGGGCGAGAAGTTCCGGCCCATCAGGACCGAGAACCGCAAGATGCAGTTCCTCTACTCGGACGGCAGCGACGCCCATCTGATGGACCTCGAGACCTACGAGCAGATCACGGTCCCGGAGAAGTCGGTGAGCGAGGCGCTCCAGTGGATCGTCCCCAACGAGAACGTCGACGTCCTCTACGTGGACGAGGAGCCGGCCGACCTCCAGGTGCCAAGCGCCGTGGAGCTCGCCGTTACCGAGACCGAGCCGGGCGTCCGCGGCGACACCGCCTCGGGCGGTGGCGACAAGCCGGCGGTGCTCGAGTCCGGCGTGACCGTGCGCGTGCCGCTGTTCGTGAACATCGGCGACCGAGTGCGCGTGGACACTCGCACCGGCGAGTACGTCTCGAGGGCCTAGGTGCTCGCCTCCGCAAATACGCTCGCGTTCGGCGGCTGCGAACCTTCGCCTGGCCGCACCCGCGATGCTCGCCAATGCTCTGCTGCATTGGCTGCGCTCGCGTGCGCGCCCGGGCTCGGTTCTCGCTCGCCGAGCCACGACCGTATTTCCGTCGGAGACCACTAGCCATGCGCAGGTCCGATCAGCGCCGGGCCGCCGTGGTGGCCCTCTACCAGCGCGACGTCACCGGCCGTCAGCTGGAGGTCCTGATCGACCGCGACGCCACGCCGTTCACGCGCGAGCTGGCGGAGGGCACGGCGAACCAGCAGCCCGAGCTGGATGCGCTGATCGAGAAGCACGCGGTCGGCTGGACGCTCGACCGCATCGCGCCGCTCGAGCGCAACATCCTGCGCGTGGCGCTCTACGAGCTGCTCCACCGCGAGGACGTGCCGGGCGAGGTGGCGATCGACGAGGCCATCGAGGCGGCCAAGGAGCTCTGCGGTGCCGACGCTCCCTCCTTCGTAAACGGCATACTCGGCGCGGTCTACCGCGAAAGCGGTGTGGCCTCGCGATGACAGACCAACCCACTCCCTCGAGCAAGCTCGACACCCTCGTGGAGGAGCTCGAGCACACCGCGATCCGCCTTCGCTCAGGCGAGCTCGACTCCGACGAGGCCGCCAGCGCCGTGGAGCGCTGCGCCGACCTGGCCTCTCAGCTCGGTGGCGAGCTCGACGTGCAGGCGCGGGCGGTGGCCACCGACGAGCCGCCGGGACAGGAGAGGCTGCTCTGAGCGCGCCGCCGCGGGAGGCCCAGTACCCGGTGGCGCTGCAACGCCAGGTCGACGGCTACCTCGCCGAGCTGCGCTTCTCCGCCGAGCCGTCCACCGAGGGTCTCGAGGAGGCGATGCGCTACTCGCTGCTCGCGGGCGGCAAGCGGATCAGGCCCGTGCTGGCGCTCGCCACGGCCGAGGCGCTCGGTCACGACCCGACCGACGTGATGCCGCTCGCCGGAGCCATCGAGCTGATCCACACCTACTCGCTGATCCACGACGACCTGCCGGCGATGGACGACGACGAGCTCCGCCGCGGCCAGCCCACCTGTCACGTGAAGTACGGCGAGGACGTCGCGATCCTGGCGGGCGACGGGCTGTTCGCCGAGGCGGTTCGTCTCGTGCTCGACCAGCAGGAGGGCGAGCCGCGGCAGCTGCTTGCGGCGTTGCGCCATCTGGTGGCCGCGGTGTCGGTCAGCGGCATGGTCGGCGGCCAGTACGTGGATGTCACGGCGGCCGGCGAGTTCGACGAAAAGGCGCTCCGGCACCTGCACGAGCTGAAGACGGGAAGGCTGATTGCCGCTGCAATCGAGTCACCACTGCTTTTGCTGGGGGCCGACGAAGCTGCCAGAATGGCTTTCCGCCGCTTCGCGGCGGAGCTCGGGGTGCTCTTTCAAATCGTGGATGACATACTCGACGTGACGGGTGACGCGGCTGCGCTCGGCAAGCCACAGGGCTCTGACGAGCGTCACGGCAAGAGCACCTATGTGAGCGTGTTCGGATTGGAGAGGGCACGGGAGCTCGCTCGCGAATCGCATACCAAGGCGCGGGGAGCGCTGGCCGAAGTGGGTGGCCCGACGGGCACGCTCGAGCAGATCGCCGACTACATCCTCACGAGAGACACATGAGCCTTCTCGAACAGATCAATGGCCCGCAGGACCTCCATGAGCTGAACGACGAGCAGCTCCAGCAGGTCGCGCAGGAGGTACGCGAGCTGATCATCGACACGATCGGGGAGATCGGCGGCCACTTCGGCGCCAACCTCGGCGCCTGCGAGATCGCGGTGGCCCTGCACAGCCTGCTCGACTCGCCCACCGACAAGATCATCTGGGACGTGGGCCACCAGGCCTACCCGCACAAGGTGCTCACCGGGCGGAAGGACCAGCTCCAGACGATTCGCCAGTACGGCGGCCTCGCCCCGTTCTGCTCGATCTTCGAGTCCGAGCACGACATCATGGGCGCGGGCCACGCCTCCACCTCGGTGTCCTACGCGGTGGGTCTGAAAGAGGCGATGCGGCGCGGCATCGGCCAGGACGGCAAGGTCGTCGCCGTGATCGGCGACGGCGCGCTCACCGGCGGCGTGGCGTTCGAGGCGCTCCACAACGCGGGCGGCCTGGACCTGCCGATCGTGATCGTGGTGAACGACAACGGCATGTCGATCGCGCCGAACGTCGGCGCGCTGTCGCGCTACTTCAACCGCATCCGCCTGAATCCCAAGCTTCACCGCGCGCGCGAGGGCGTCGAGACGGGCCTGACGCGCATCCCGGGCGGCATCGGCGGCCGCATCGAGCGCTTCGGTCCCCAGCTCAAGGAGTCGATCAAGTCGCTCTGGGCGCCGGGCCTCTTCTTCGAGGAGCTCGACCTCGCTTACGTGGGAGTGATCGACGGCCACGACGTGGGCGCGCTGCGCGAGGCCATCAGCACCGCCCTCGAGGCGGACCGCCCCGTCGTCGTCCACGCGAAGACCGTGAAGGGCAAGGGCTTCGCGCCGGCCGAGGAGGGCGGCCTCGAGGGCATGGAGAAGTGGCACGCCGCCAAGCCCGCGTCGATCGTGAACGGGGCGCCGGCGCCCGCAAAGAAGACGAACGGCGCGCGCTTTGCGGAGCCCAAGCCGCCGCCCCAGTACACGACGGTGTTCGGCGAGGCGATGGTGCACGAGGCGCAGCGCGACGAGCGGGTCTGCGGCATCACCGCCGCGATGAACTCGGGCACCGGGCTCAACATCCTCCAGAAGGAGATGCCCGAGCGGTACTACGACGTCGGCATCGCCGAGCAGCACGCGGTGCTGTTCGCTGCCGGTCTGGCGCTCCAGGGAATGAAGCCGGTCGCCGCGATCTACTCCACCTTCCTCCAGCGCGGTTTCGACCAGATCGTCCACGACGTCTGCCTCCAGAACCTCAACGTGGTGTTCGCGATGGACCGCGCCGGCCTCGTCGGCGACGACGGCCCGACGCACCACGGCGCTTTCGACATCGCCTACATGCGGCCGCTGCCGAACCTCGTGCTGATGGCGCCGCGCGACGAGGCGATGCTCGTGCGCATGCTGCGCACGGCGACGCTGTACGACGACGGCCCCGTCGCCATCCGCTACCCGCGCGGCGAGGCCGAGGGCGTGGCGATCCCGGCGCGACCCAAGCCGATCGAGATCGGGCGCGGCGAGGTGCTGCGCGAGGGTGAGCGGGTGGCGCTGCTGGGCTACGGCCTCGGCGTCTCCCTCGCTCTGAAGGCCGCCGGGCATCTCGAGGAGCACGGCCTCGACGTCACCGTCGCCGACGCCTGCTTCGCCAAGCCGATCGACACCGAGCTCGTGGACCGGCTCGCCGCCGACCACGACGTGCTCGTCACGATCGAGGACGGCGTGCTGCCGGGCGGGTTCGGGGCGGCGGTCGGCGAGCACCTGCTGGACCGCGGGCTCACCGACGGCGTGCGGCTGCTGCGTCTGGGCCTGCCGGATCGGTACGTGACCCACGGCAAGCCCGCGCTCCTGCGCAAGGAGATCGGGCTCGAGCCGGAGCAGATCGCCGAGCGGGTCGCGCACGTGGTGCTCGATCCGGACGACGTGCTGCAGAACGCCTAGCGCGGTCGCGGCCTGGGCGGCTTCGGCGGCGGCGGGCGCCGCGGCGGCGCGGTGCCGGTGAGCGCCGCGTCCACGCGCTCGAGCGAGCGCATCAGCGCGTCAGCCTCCGGACGTGGCAGATCGAGCAGCTCTTCCAGCCGGTCGCCGAGGAGCGCGGTGGCCGACTGAAGTAGCCGCTTTCCGGCTGGTTTCAGCGCCAATTCCCGGGTACGCGGGTCCGTAAGGGGAGCGCCTCTGCTCACCAGTCCCGCGCTCTCCAACGCCGACACAAGCTGGGAGACCGCCGGGCCCGAGACCCCGGTCCGGCGGGCCAGCTCCGCGGCCGACAGCGGCTCGGCGCCGATCGCTCGCAGCGCCAGGTACTGCGCCACGGTCAGCGGCGGATCGTGCGAAGCCAGCAGCCGCTCCACCCAGCGCGAGGTGAGCAGCGAGGTGGCCGCGAGGGCTGCGCCTACCTGGGGTTTGGGCTTCGGAGGAATAGGTAAGTAAGCTTAATGATTAAGGATGCTTACCTTGAAGCTTATCGTCGCCGGAATCGCGGTCGCGCTGGTAGCCGTCCGTCCGCGCAGCATGCCGGTCGCGCTGGCCGTGCTGACGCTGGCCGTCGTGGAA
>DATNBJ010000053.1:0-2037 GCA_035572055.1 Thermoleophilaceae bacterium
GCGCGGCTGTTCCTCGACAACGACATGACGCTCGCCGAGATCAACCCCCTGGCGGAGCTGAAGGACGGCTCGTTCGTCGCCCTGGACGCCCACATGGAGATGGAGAACGAGGGCATGCCGCGCCAGAGGGCGCTGCTGAAGGCGCTCGGCATCGCCGAGGAGGAGGGCACGCGCGAGGGGCACACGCCCTCGGCCTTCGAAGAGGCCGTGAAGGCGATCGACGCCGCCGACCACCGCGGCGTGATCCAGGGCAAGGACGCGGGCTTCAACGGCAACATCGGCCTCGTGATCGGCGCCGGTGGCGGCTCGCTGACGCTCACCGACGCCGTGCGCCAGCAGGGCGGCAAGCCCGCCAACTACTCCGAGATCGGCGGCAACCCGTCGGTCGCCAAGGCATGTGGCCTGGCCAAGGAGGTCCTTCAGAAAGACGGCGTCGAGAAGATCGCCGTGATGATGTCGATCGTCTCGAACACGCGTGTGGACATCGTCGCCCGCGGCGTGATCAAAGCCTGCCTGGAGCTGGGCAGGGACCCGGGCGAGACGGTCGCGATCTTCCGCATCCCCGGCGCCTGGGAGGAGGAGGGCTTCAAGATCCTCGACTCCTACGGGATCGAGTACTGCGACCGCTCGGTCTCGCTCTGGGAGGCCGCCGGGCGGGCCGTCGCGAAGATCCAAGGGACGGCCGCCTGATGTCGATCCTGATCAACGAGGACACCACCTTCATCATCCAGGGCATCACCGGCCGCGAGGCCGTCAACCTCACGAGAGAGTGCCTCGACTACGGCTCGAAGATCGTCGGCGGCGTGACCCCGGGCCGCAAGGGCCGCGAGGTCCACGGCGTGCCGGTGTTCGACACCGTGGAGCAGGTGGTCGAGCACAACGGCGGCGTCGTGCCCGACGGATCGGTCGTCACGGTCCCCCCCGCCGGCACCCGCGACGCGGTCTTCGAGGCCTTGCACGCAGGCATCCGGACTGTCGTGATCGTCACCGAGCGCATCCCCCGCCGCGACGTCGCGATGATGGTCGAGCTGGCCGACGCGAAGGGCGCCCGGATCATCGGCCCGAACTGCCTCGGGGTGATCGTCCCGGGCGTCGCCAAGATGGGCGGCGTCGGCGGGCCGGCGAAAAACGCTGCCGTCGCCTACCAGCCCGGCTCGGTCGGCGTGATGAGCCGCTCGGGCGGCATGACCACAGAGATCTCCTCGACGCTCACCGCCGCCGGCCTCGGCGTATCGACGGCCGTCTCGATCGGCGGCGACGCGATCATCGGCTCCACCTACGCCGAGCTGATGCCGTACTTCGAGGCCGACGAGCAGACGCAGGCGATCGTCATCTACACCGAGCCCGGAGGCCGCATGGAGGCCCAGCTCGCGCAGTGGGTCGCCGACAACGACTCGCGCCTGCCGATCATCGCCTTCATGGCGGGCAAGTTCATGGACGACGAGGAGATGCAGGGCATGTCCTTCGGGCACGCCGGCACGATCGTCGAGGGCAAGGAGGACTCGGCGACCGAGAAGATCGCGCGCCTGGAAGCAGCCGGCATCCCGGTCGTGCAGCGCATCGACGAGATCCCCGGCCTCGTGAAGTCCAAGCTCGCGGAGCGGGCCGGGAGCGCGGCATGAGGTCCGACGGCACCTTCATCGCGGTCGAGATCGACGACGCCGTCGCCGGCGACGCCGAGCTCGCACGCAAGCTGACCGAAGTGTGCCCCGTCGACATCTTCGCCCAGGGCTCCGGGGGCGTCGAGATCGTCGAGTCCAACCTCGACGAGTGCGTGCTCTGCCGCCTGTGTCTGGACGCGAGCCCGCCGGACACCGTGAAGGTCATCAAGCTCTACGACAACGACGCGGTGTTCGCGTAGGCGGGCGTCGTGGACGCGGTCACACCCTGCTCGTGCTGGCGTTCGGCGCGCCCGGTGAGGAGGAGCCCTCGGAGCTGCTGCCCTCGGCGCTCCCGCAGGGATCGAGCGAGCGGCCGCGTGGACTATCCTTGAGCGAGCGGCATGAACGAGAACTTCTCGCTGATCATCATGTGCGT
>DATNBJ010000054.1:0-3516 GCA_035572055.1 Thermoleophilaceae bacterium
CCCGATGATGCGGAGCATGTTCGCCGCGATCAGCGGCCTCAAGACTCACCAGATCATGATGGACGTGACGGCCAACGACATCTCGAACGTGAACACGATCGGGTACAAGGCCAGCCGCACCACGTTCAAGGACTCGCTGTCCCAGCTGCAGCGCGGTGGCGCCGGCCAGGGTCCGGGCCAGGGCGGCTCGAACCCCGCGCAGGTCGGCCTCGGCACGCAGGTGGGCTCGATCGACACGATGATGTCCTCGGGCGCCCTGCAGTCGACCGGCCAGGCGCTGGACGTCGCCATCCAGGGCGACGGCTGGTTCCGCATCGGCCAGGCGACTATCGCGGCGGGCCCGCCCCCGACGACGACCCTGACCGCCGGCACGCAGCAGTACACCCGCGCCGGCAACTTCGACCGCAACGACCAGGGCTACCTGGTGACGGCAGACGGCTACTACGTGATCGGCCGCACCGTCCCCAGCACCACGGTCACGGCGACGCCTCCGGGCGCCGACACGCTGATCTCGATCCCCGCCGGCGCCACCTCCGTGGCGATCGCCGAGGACGGCTCGGTCAGCTACCTGCCCTCGGGGTCGACCACCCGCACCATCGCCGGCTACATCTCGCTCGCCAAGTTCGCGAACGAGAACGGCCTGCAGCGCGCGTCCGGCAACCGCTGGACCGCGAACGCGGCGTCGGGCACCGAGCAGCTCGGCACCCCCGGCGGCGATTTCGGCAAGACGACCTCGGGCACCCTCGAGATGTCCAACGTCGACCTCGCCACCGAGTTCACGAACATGATCAGCGCCCAGCGTGGTTTCCAGGCCAACTCGCGCGTCATCAGCACCGCCGATGACATGCTCAACGATCTGGTGAACCTGAAGCGCTGATCGAAAGCGTGATCCCGGGGCGGAGCGTGGAGGAGGGACCCCCGCTTCGCCCCGGGTCACGGGCCCGTTGGCAGTGCGCAGTGCGCCGGCTACGCCGGCTGCAGTGGGCAGGCCCGGGCCCACGCCCTGCCCACTGCGCACTGCGCCCTGCCCACTGAAAGACATGATCACTCTTCACAGAATCGGCCACCAAAACGAGCCGTTCCTTCTCAACGACGACCTCATCGTCACGGTCGAGGCCACGCCCGACACCGTGATCACGCTCGCCAACAACCACAAGATCGTGGTTGCGGAGTCGCCGGACGAGGTGGCCAAGGCCATCCGCGTCTGGCGCGCGAGCATCCTGTCCGTCGTTCCGCCGAGCGCCTGAGCAGACGCTGAACGAACGCAAGATTTCAGTCCCGCGGCCGACTACCGGGGGCGGAGCTTTGCTGCCATGAAAGCCAATACCGCCATCGGAATCGCCGTCGCCTTCTTCGGGCTGCTCATGGGAGCCATGATGGAAGGCACCCAGATCCCGGCGTTCATCAACCCCTCCGCCCTGCTGATCATCCTGGGTGGAACGGGCGGCGCGACGCTCGCCACGACCGGGATCGTTCAGTTCAAGAAGATCCCGTCGCTCTATAAGAAGGCTTTCAGCCCACCTGAGCTGAACCCGCTCGAACGCGTCCGCCTCCTCGTGAACTTCGCCGAGATGGCGCGCCGCGAGGGCCTGCTCGCGCTCGACGACGAGCTGCAGCAGGTGGACGACGAGTTCACCCGCAAGGGCCTCCAGCTCGTGGTGGACGGCACCGACCCGGAGCTCGTCCGCGAGATCCTGGAGATCGAGATGGACGCGATGGCGCAGCGCCACGCGCTGGCCGCCCAGCCGTTCGAGAAGGCCGGCGGATTCGCGCCCACCATGGGCATCATCGGCACCGTGATGGGTCTCGTGCACGTGCTCGAGAACCTGTCCAACCCGGCATCGCTCGGCCCGGCCATCTCCACCGCCTTCATCGCCACGCTCTACGGCGTCGGCTCCGCCAACGTGATCTTCCTGCCGGTGGCGAGCAAGCTGAAGTACCTCTCGTCCCTCGAGCAGGAGCTGCGCTACATGACGGTCGAGGGGATCCTCGCCATCCAGGCGGGCGACAACCCCCGCATCGTGGAGAGCAAGCTCCTCAGCTACCTCTCGCCGCTCGAGCGCGGCGCCGAGGGTGAGGAGGGCGCCGTCGCCGGCGCTGTGGGCGAAGCCGCTACCGCGGCGGCCTAGGGGCCTCTGTCATGAGCGCCCGACGAGGTGGTCGTCGCAATCGCGGCGGACACGGCGAGCACGAGAACGAGGAGCGCTGGCTTCTCACCTACGCGGACATGATCACGCTGCTGATGGCGCTGTTCATGGTGCTGTTCTCGATCTCGTCCGTGAACACCTCGAAGTACAGGTCGCTCACGCAATCGCTCAAGGACGCCTTCTCGGGCCACGTGCTGCCGGGCGGCAAGTCGATCATGAAAAGCGGCGCCGACAACGCCAAGGTGCCGGCGTCCAGCTCGCTGATCAACCCGGTGAAGCCCGCGCCGCAGTCGAACAAGGCCGAGGAGCAGAAGACCGAGGAGGAGTTCAAGAAGATCAAGAAGCAGATCGACGCCTACGCGAAGTCGCACGGCTTCGCGAGCCAGGTGCAGACCACGATCTCACGCCGCGGTCTGGTCGTTCGGCTGCTCACGGACAAGGTGGTGTTCGACACCGGCCAGGCGGTGCTCAAGCCGGGCGCGGAGAGCCTGCTGAGCGGCGTCGGGCACGCGATCAACATCGACAGGACCCACCCGATCATGGTGGAGGGGCACACCGACAACGTGCCGATCGCGGGCTCTCGGTTCCCCACGAACTGGGAGCTCTCGACGGCCCGCGCGTCTGTCGTGGTGCGCTTCCTGATCAGGGTGGGCATCGACCGGTACCGGCTTGGGGCAGCCGGCTACGCGAATCTGTACCCGGTCGCCTCAAACTCCACCGAATCGGGTCGATCTAAGAACAGGCGGGTGGAAATCGTCCTGCTCAGGCAGAACCAATCCATCACGCCGGATATTCCAGGGAATGGATGAAGTCTCCACGGAAGGAGCTGACGTATGAAGGGCAAGAAGAAGTTCATCGTGCCGCTGGTGGTGCTCATCCTGCTGGGCGGCGTCTACAAGACGGTGCTCGCGAAGCCGCCCGCGAAGGACAAGGCCAAGATCGACGGCACGGTGTACGTGTTGCCCAAGGACTTTCTGCTCAACATGGCTGACGGCAAGTACGCCAAGTTGTCGGTCGCGTTGATCCTCAACAAGTCCGAGATCCTGCCCGCCACCGAGGGCGCGCCCAGCGCGGACGCCGCCTACGGCTCGCTCGAGCAGGAGCCGGCGGTGCGCGACGTGATCACGAACGTGCTCACCGACGCGAACTCGAACGAGCTCGTGCAGCGGGCCGGCCGCGAGAAGCTGAAGGAAGAGGTCCTCAAGCAGATACGTGCCACGACCGATGTAAAGGTGGACAAGGTGCTGTTCACCGACGTGGCGGTCCAGTAGGAGGAAATGGTGTCGCAGGAGATCGAATACGCAGCTCTCGAGGCCACGGGCGTGGCCGAGGAGCAGGCTGCCGACCTTCACCGCCTCGAGGACGTCCC
>DATNBJ010000055.1:0-2590 GCA_035572055.1 Thermoleophilaceae bacterium
CTTCAAGTGGGTCGACGAGGTCGGCTCGCCCTGGCCCGAGGAGCTGATGGCCAAGTACAACCTGGTGCCCCAGGGCATCTCCGCCGAGATGATCGCCGACCAGTGGGAGATCCCCCGCTCCGAGCTCGACGAGATCGGCGTGCGCTCCCACCAGCTCGCCGCCAAGGCGACCGAGGAGGGCCGCTTCGAGCGCGAGACGATCCCCTTCCAGGTGAACGGCGACACCTACGTCGCCGATCAGGGCATCCGCCCCGACACCAACCTCGAGACGCTCGCCGGGCTGAAGCCGGCATTCAAGCCGGACGGCAAGGTCACGGCCGGCAACTCGTCACAGATCTCCGACGGCGCCGCGGCCGTGCTGCTCATGGAGCGCAAGAAGGCCGAGTCCCTCGGCCTCAAGCCGCGCGCGCGGATCGTCGACCAGACCACGGTCGGCGTGGACCCAGTGATCATGCTCACCGGCCCTATCCCCGCCACCAAGAAGCTGCTCGACCGCAACGGGATGACGATGGACGACATCGACCTCGTGGAGATCAACGAGGCGTTCGCGTCGGTCGTCGCCGCCTGGCGCCGTGAGCTGAACCCCGACATGGACCGCGTGAACGTGAACGGGGGCGCGATCGCCCTCGGCCACCCGCTCGGCTCCACCGGGGCGCGCCTGATCACCACGCTGCTGCACGAGCTCGAGCGCTCCGACAAGGAGACCGGCCTCGTGACCATGTGCTGCGGTGGCGGTCTTGGCACAGGCACGGTCATCCAGCGCGTGTAGCGCATAAGAACGGGGTAGAAGACCGGGGTGGCCGTCCACGCCCACGGCACGCTTCTGGCCGAGCGCTATCGCGTGGTTCGGCGACTCGGCGCAGGCGGGGCCGCAACCGTCCTGTTGTGTGAGGACGAGCGGCTCGGCCGCCTCGTGGCGGTCAAGCGACTGCACACCGGGAGTCCCGACGAGATGGCGCGCCGGCTCCACCGTGAGGCGCGGCTCGGCGCCTCACTGAACCACCCCAACCTCGTGTCGGTGTTCGACACGGAGACCTATGACGAGGGCGTGCTGGTGGTCATGGAGTACGTGGAGGGGGAGACGCTCGGCGAGGCGCTCCGGCGCGGCCCCATCCCGGTGCGGCGCGCGCTGGAGGTGGTCCGCGCGCTGGCGTCGGCGCTCGACCACGCCCACGGGCACGGCGTGGTGCACCGCGACGTGAAGCCCAGCAACGTGCTGCTCGGCCCCGACGGCGTGGTGAAGCTGGC
This sequence comes from Thermoleophilaceae bacterium, assembly GCA_035572055.1. Classification (GTDB taxonomy): domain Bacteria; phylum Actinomycetota; class Thermoleophilia; order Solirubrobacterales; family Thermoleophilaceae; genus JAICJR01. Next base: position 1,249 of record DATNBJ010000055.1, read on the forward strand.
GGACCTGGGCATCGGGATCGCAGCCGACAACACTCGGATCACGCGGACGGGGATGGCCCTCGGCACGCCGTCGTACATGGCGCCCGAGCAGCTCGAGGGCGACCGCCCTACGCCCGCCGTGGACATCTACGCACTCGGCGCCGTGAGCTTCGAGCTGCTGAGCGGGCGGAAGGCTCACGAGGGCAGCTCGCCGGTGGAGGTGGCGAGGCGGGTGACGGCGCAGTCGCCTCCCGACCTGCGCGACGCCTGGCCCGACGCTCCGCATGCGGCGGCCCAGGCGATCGGGCGGGCGATGTCGAAGGACCCCCGCGGCCGGCAGGCGTCCGCCGGCGAGCTGGCCGACGAGCTGGAGCGTGCCCTGAAGCCGAGCCAGCCGGCGCGCGATGCGATCACGCTGCCGCTGGTCGGCGCGCGCGGCTTCCCGCGCTGGATCCCGGTCCTGGCGCTCATCGCGGTGGCCGTCGTGGCCGTGTTCGCGCTCACGCTCGGCAACGACTCGGACAAGCCGTCGTCGAAGGCGGCCTCCAACGCGCCGGCGAAGAAGGCGAAGCCGAAGCCCAAGCCGAAGCCCAAGCCCAAGGCCGCGGCGCCGACGCCCGCGCAGGGCGGGCCGGCGCAGGCTCCGCCCGCCGGCCCCGGCGCGGGGCGGCAGCTCAACGACCAGGGCAAGGCGCTGATCGACGCCGGCCGGCCGGCCGACGCGATCCCGGTCCTCGAGCGCGCCGTGGCCGCGTTTCCGCCCGACGCCCGCGCGACTGACATCAACTACGCCTACGCGCTCTACAACCTCGCGATCGCGTACTTCCGCGCGGGCCAGCCCGACAAGGCGATACCTCTGCTCGAGCAGCGGCTGCAGATCCCGAACCAACGCGGGGTCGTGAAGCAGGCACTGCGCGACGCGCAGCGCGCCGCGGGCGTTCACGGATAGGATGCGAGACACCTCGTGGATCTGACTCTGTCCCCTCAGGAGCAGGCCTTCCGCGACGAGCTGCGCGAGTGGCTCGCTCGCAACAATCCCGGCAGGGAGCCCGCCGGCGACGAGGAGGCCTTCCAGTTCCGCCGCGCCTGGCAGAAGAAGCTCCACGAGAACGGCTACGCGGGGCTCTCCTGGCCGAAGGAGTACGGCGGCCGCGGCGCCACGCTGATCGAGGGCGCGATCTTCAACGAGGAGATGGCGCGCGCAAAGGCCCCGGCCAGCGCCAACGTGCTCGGCCTGGCGATGGGCGGCCCCGTGGTGATCCACCACGGCACCGAGGAGCAGAAGCAGCGCTTCCTCGAGCCGATCCTGTCCGCCGACGAGATCTGGTGCCAGGGCTTCTCGGAGCCGGAGTCGGGCTCCGAC
>DATNBJ010000056.1:0-2148 GCA_035572055.1 Thermoleophilaceae bacterium
GAGCTGGTCACGCGCCCGGCGGGCTCGCCGTTCGAGTCCACCACCGCGGCGCCCTCGAGCGGCACCGCGCCGTTGCGGCCGGTGAAGCCCACCAGCGCCTCGCGCAGGCCGCGCTCGGTCACGTACTCGAGGGAGCGCTTGCCGATCCAGTCCTGCTCCTTGTCGAGCTTGACGATCCACGGCATCGCGGCCTCGAGCGGGTTCGACTCGGCGTCGGTGTCCTGGCTCACGATCACGTGCAGCTTCTCCAGCCGCAGCCGTCGCTGGGCCTCGAGCCCGGCGGCGCGCGGCTCGCGCGCGGCGCCCTGCTCGAGCAGCTTGGTCCACAGGTGCTCGGCGCAGGCGGCGGGGTGGTGGATCTCATACCCCAGCTCGCCCACGAAGCCGATGCGCATGATCAGCGACGGCACTCCGGCCACGAGCCCGGTGCGCGCGCCCAGATACGGAAACGCCTCGTTGGACACGTCGATGTCGTCCGTCAAGGCGCCCAGCACCTCGCGCGCGGCGGGGCCCGCGAGGTTCACGGCGCCGAGCGCGGGCGTCACGTTCACGATCTCGCAGTCGAGCTGCCAGACCGCGTTCCACCAGGTGAACCACTGGTCCATCCCGGACGAGCCACTGGATGTCGTGGTCACGTAGAACTCCTCGTCGCTCAGCCGCACGACGGTGCCGTCGTCGAGGATCGCGCCGTCCTCGCCGCACACCACGCCGTAGCGGACGCGGCCCTGGCCGAGGTTGCCGAAGCGGTTGGGATAGATGCGCTCGAGGAACTCGGCCGCGTCGGGCCCGCGCACGAGCAGCTTGCCTAGCGGCGAGACGTCGATCAGCCCCACGCGCTCGTGGATCGCCTCGACCTCCTCCCCCGCCTCGCCGTAGTGGTAGGCGCGTTTCCAGTCGCCCGCCCAGGCCATGTCGCCGCCGTTCGCCACGTTCCAGTCGTGCAGCGGGGTGCGCCGCTCCGGCTGGTGGCCGCGGCCGGCCAGCAGCGCGAAGCGCGTGGGCGCGTGGGGCGGCCGCGCGGTGGTGATGCCCACCTGGCGGTCGTCCGGGTCGGCGTCGATCTCCTCGGCCAGGACGAGCGCGCTGTTGCGCTGGCACATCCGCCCCTGGCAGGGGCCCATCGTCACGGTCGTGTAGCGCTTGGCCAGCTCGAGCGAGTCGAAGCCCTCCTGCGCCGAGAGCGCGATGTCCTTTGTGGTCACGTCCTCGCAGAAGCAGACGAACTGCTTGCCGCGGACGTCCTTCGCCTTGCACGGCACCCGCGCCGCCGCGGCCAGCGCCGTGCTCGCGAGGCGCACTCCGGCGGGCACCTGGTCGGCCACGAACGTGGCGCGGTCCGGGTCGTAGCGGAGCGTCCCGCCGCCCTGGCGCAGCAGCGCGACGTCGGCCACGTGGCCGCCCGAGGCGATCAGCAGGTCGCAGTGATGGCGCTCGGTCCTGCCGTCGCGCTCGAGCACCACCGAGCGGATCTTGCCCCAGCCGCCCGCGTGCAGGACCTTCTCGCCCCGGCGCAGGTCGGCGCTGGCCACCACCTCGATGCCGGCCGCCCCGAGCTCGTCCGCCACCGAAAGGCCCTCGTCGTCGGCGGCGACCACCACCGCCTTGCGCCCCGGCGCCAGCCGGAACTGATGGAGAAGCCGGCGCGCGCCCTCGGCCAGCATCACGCCAGGAAGGTCGTTGCCGCTGAACACCAGCGGCTGCTCGATCCGCCCGGTGGCGACCACGACCTCGCGCGCGCGCACGCGGTGCATCACGTCGCCGTGGTAGACGGGCACGAGGTTGCCCTCGTACAGCCCGCCCGCGAACGCCGGCGCCAGGATCTCCACGCCCGCCTCGCGCGCCTGCTGGGCCAGGGAGGCCGCACGCTCCGCCTTCTCGGGACCACCGTGGGCGAGGCGGCCGCCGATCGCGAGCCCCTCGTCCACGAGCAGCGTGTCCTTGCCCTCGCGCGCCGCCGCGGTGGCGGCCTCGAGCCCAGAGTGCCCGCCGCCGATCACGAGCACGTCCACGTGGCGGTGCACCTTGTCGAAGCGCTTCTTGCGCCGGTCGGTGTCGGCGATCCGGCCGAGTCCCGCGGCGTTGCGCAGCACCTTCTCGTACAGCGGCCAGAGCCGCCGCGGCCGGATGAACGTCTTGTAATAGAAGCCC
>DATNBJ010000057.1:0-2647 GCA_035572055.1 Thermoleophilaceae bacterium
GTGCCTGGCGGGGAAGAACAGGATCGGCTTGCCCCCCGCCGCCTCCACCACCTCGCGGACGTTGCGCATCACCAGGGTGCGCCGCGCCAGCGAGCCCAGGTAGACCGTCTCGAGGTGGGCGAACAGCGCGTAGTCGCCCTCGATCGTCATGACGGTCTCGTGCGGCGAGATCTCGTCGCCCTCGTGGAGGGCGTGCACGGTCAGCTCGTCCCAGGCCGGCACCCACCCGCCCGACTCGTCGTAGTGGCCCGAGCACTCCTTGACGATCGCGATCGCCTCGTCGATCCCGCCGAGCACCGAGTGCTGCTTCTGGAAGACCTGCATGGTCACATGCGGGCGGTGGCCGTCCGCCAGCAGGACGTCGCGCGAGAAGTTGAAGTAGGCGTCTGAGTAGTAGCCGTCCCGGATGCGCTTCACCGGGAGACGGAAGACGGCCGGATCGAGACGCTCGGTACGCGCGGGCGTCGACATAGCTGGATGGTAAGGCCGGGGGTCGTGACTCGTGACTCGGGCCTTGCACCTAAGCCGAGTCACGAATCACGAGTCACGAACTTCGACCCGCAAGATCTCGTCCAGCGCTGCCTTCCCGACTTCCAGCTGCTCCTCGGTCGGCTCCCTCGTGCCGACGAGCCGCTGTATCTCGTAGCCGGGCCGGCGCAGGGCTCCGGCCAGCTTCGTGTTCGAGTGGCGCTCCGACCAGGCGAACAGCTCCATCGCGAGCGCCATGCCGCCGATCGCCGACAGCGCGTCGGCCACCGAGCCCTTCACGCCGGCACGGCGCAGCGCCACGTTCCCGATCGTCGTGGTGGCCAGCAGCGGCGCCACCAGGTTCGAGCCGCAGCGGTCGTGCTCCTTGCTGGCGTCGGCGGCGTCGCCGTCCTGCTCGTAGGCGGCGATCGCCTTGTGCTCCACGCCGTGGTACGCGGCGATGTCGCCGCCGCGCAGCACGAGCAGCGCCGGTGCCAGGCCGATGACCGACACCGCGGCCTCGCGCCCCAGCGTGCGCTCGCCGCGGCGCAGCGACTGCGAGATCACGGCCGCCAGCAGCATCCCGCCGAGCGCCTTGGCGTCCTCCATCGGGAGACCGGCCTCGGGCAGGTTCTTCTTGACGATCGGCACGACGGCGAACGCCTCGGCCAGCTTCGACACCCCGCGTGCGCCGGGCACGCCGCGCAGCAGCCTGCCGCCGAAGTCCGGCTTGCGCCCCGAGGCCACCTCGATGCGGCCGTCGCGCGTGCGGATCGCCGCCGCCCAGTGCGTGGGCCCGTGGACGAGCAGCCCGTTGCGCAGCGCCATGCCGCCGAGGCGGAGCTTCTGCTCCTTGGGGCTCATCCCAGCACCTTCGTAGCCAGACCAGCGTAGAAGCGGGCGGCCAGGCCGAGGTCCTCCACCGGGATGCGCTCGTCGGCGGAGTGGATCAGGGGGCTCGCCTCGAACATGTCCATCTTCGACTGGGGGAAGAAGCCGTAGGCCACGCAGTCGGGGAAGGTGTCGCGGAACCAGCGCGAGTCGGTGAAGCCGGGCAGCACGGACGGCACCGCCACCGAGCCCGGGTCCTCCTCGGCGAGGAAGTCGCGGATGTGGTCCATCAGCGGCGTGTCGATCGGCGAGCGGTTGCCCATCACGCGCTCGTCGAACCTCAGCTCGTACTGCTCGCCCTCGAGCGCCTCCTCGATCCGGGCGCGCACGTGGTCCTCGCCGAGCTCGGGCGGCACGCGGCAGTCCACGCTCACCTCGGCGTGCGAGGGGATCACGTTGATCTTGTCGGAGGCCTTGGCCATCGTCGGGGTGAAGGTCACGCCCAGCATCGGCTCGATCAGCACGGCAAGGCGCGGGTCCCTCTGCTCCACCGACGCCAGCGCCGCCCTCAGGTCGCCGTTCACGTGGACGCCGAGTCCCTCCAGGTATGCCAGCGGCTCGGCGGTGGGCTCGGGCGCCACGCCGGCGGCGGCCAGCCGCGTGAGGATCGGGGCGAGCTTGACCAGCGCGTTGTCGCCGATGCGCGGAATCGACGCGTGGCCCGCCCTGCCGCGCGTGGAGATCGTGAAGCGGAACACGCCCTTCTCCGCGACGCACACCGAGTAGACGCGGCGGCCGTCGAACTCGAGCAGCTCGCCGCCGCCCTCGTTCACGAGCATGTCGCAGCGCACCTTGTCCGGGTGCTGCTTGCACAGGTGCTGAACGCCCTGCTCGCCGCCGGTTTCCTCGTCCACGGTCGCGATCACGAGCAGCTCGCCCTGCGCCGGCCGCCAGCCCTCCTCGGCGAGGGCCACCGCCGCGGCCACCTCGGCGGCCACCTGGCTCTTCATGTCGAGCGCGCCGCGGCCCCACACGCAGCCGTCCTTCAGCTCGCCGGACCAGGGGTCGACGCTCCAGTCCGACGGCGTGGCCAGCACCGTGTCCACGTGCCCGAGAAGGCCGAGCACCGGACCGTCCGAGCCGGAGCCGAGGCGGGCCACCAGGTTGGGCCGGCCGGGCACCGCCGCCAGCAGCTCGCAGTCGAACCCCGCAGCCTCGAGCAGCTCCTTCAGGAACTCCTGCGCCGCCTGCTCGTTGCCGGGCGGATTGACCGTGTTGAAGCGGATCAGGCGCTGGAGCAGCTCGGTGGTTCGCCGCTCTAGATCTGCCGACTCAGGCACGGGCGCTG
>DATNBJ010000058.1:0-3697 GCA_035572055.1 Thermoleophilaceae bacterium
CGCGCTTCGCGGTGGATTGCGGCGGCGACATGCGCGTGGCCGGCGGATACGAGGTCGAGCTCGAGCACCCGCTCACGCGCGAGTGCGCCGCGAAGCTGCCCGTCCACTCCGGCGGGATCGCCACGTCCGGCCTCAGCAGGCGGATCTGGCAGCGCCGCGACGGTGGGTTCGCACACCACCTGATCGACCCGGCCAGCGGCGAGCCCGCCTGGACGGGGCTCGTGTCCGCCACCGCGCTGGCGTCCACCGCCCTGGAGGCGGAGACGCTGGCCAAGACGGCCTTCCTCTCCGGCGCGCGCGGCGCGCGCGAGGTCCTGCGTGCCCGCGGTGGCGCGATCGTTCACGAGGACGGCCGCGTGGAGCTGCTCGGACCGCTGCGCGCCGAACCGCTGATGAGGCTTCGGGTGCGGGTGCCGGCATGACCGATCCCGGTCAGCACATCTGGTGGCTGATGAGCCGCGCGTCCGGAGTCGTGGCATTGGGGCTGATCACCGCGTCGGTGGTGCTCGGCCTGCTGATGGCGAACAAGCTGCTCCGGGGCAAGAGCGTGGCCGCCATTCACGAGCAGCTGTCGATCACCGGGCTCGTGGCGATCGCGGTGCACGGACTCACGCTGCTGCCCGACCCCTGGCTGCACCCGGGCGTGGCGGGCATCGCCGTCCCCTTCACGATGGGCTACCGCACCGTCTTCACGGGGCTGGGCATCCTCGCCGGCTACCTCACCGCGCTGCTGGGCCTCTCGTTCTACCTGCGCCGCCGGATCGGGCCGAAGCTGTGGCGAAAGGCGCACCGCTTCACCGTGCTTGCGTACGTGATGGCGCTCGTGCACACGGTCGGCGCGGGCACCGACACCGGCACGGCCTGGCTTCGCACATTCCTCTTCGCCACGGCGGTTCCCATCGCGGTGCTGTTCGTGATGAGGCTGCTGCCGCGCAGGAAGCCGGCGAGGAAGTCAGCGCCTGCGCGCGATGGCCTTCTGGGTGGTGTACGCGGGGGCGCCGGGAGCGCTCACCCGCACCCGCAGCCAGACCTTCCGGGCAGCTAGCAGCCGCCTCAGCGACCGTCCCTTTCGCGCCTTCACCACCAGCTTCAGCGTGCCGGCGTGCCGGCCGCGCAGCGTGGTCTTGCCGAGCACGGTCGCGCTCGCCGCCCCGCTCTGACCGAGCACGAGGGAAGCGCTGACCGTCGTCCGGTTGGTGGCCAGGCCGAGCAGCGCGACGATCCGGCCCCTGCGGAAGGACTGGCGCGACGCGACGGTCAGCCACTCCACCGAGCGCGTGATCTTCGGCCGCGGAGCGCCGGCGCCGGGAGGCGACGGGCTGGTGACGACCGGGGCGGTGACCGCCGGGATGCCGGTCTCGGTGGTGGTGGTCGTCTCGGTCGTGCTCACCGTGGTGTCGCTCGTCGTCGTCGTGGTGGTGGTTGTCGCCGGCGAGCTGGTGCTCGTGGTGGTGGTTGTCGTGGTTGTGATCGGCGGGGTGTACGGCGTGCCCTGCCCGTCGATGTGGATCCACCTGGCCACGGACGGCACGCCATCCGAGTTGACCACGAACAGCATGTACCAGCCGCGCGGAGCCATGTTCTCGTTGATCGGCGCGACCAGGTTCAGGCCGCCGGCAATCGGCGAGGCGGCGAGGGGGACTATGCGGGGCGCCGGGTTGGTGGCGTGCGTCACGGCCGCCGGCGGAATCAGCACGGCGTGGGCGTCCGCGGGGTCGACGTTCGACACGCTGACCTGGAACGGCGTGTTGTAGTCGGCGGAGCTCGGCGCCGAGTCGATCTGCGGGCGCGTGCCGCGGAAGAGATATGGCGGCGAGTAGATCTCGCCCGAGTTGTGGTTCGAGCCCTCGTAGGGCTTGCCGAAGACGTACGGGTTGTCGTCACCCGCCGACAGCACGCGCCCGTCCGGGAGCAGCACCGCGGTGGAGTGGTAGGCGCGATCGATCTGCTGCGCCGGCCCGAGCCGCCACTGCCCGGTCTGCGGATCGAACAGCTCGATCTGGTGCTCCGGCTTCCCGTTCTGCAGCACGTAGGTGCTGCCGCTCTGCATCCCGTTCCCGCCGCCGACGGTGAGCTTGCTGCCGTCGGGGAGCCAGAGCGTCTGCATGTCCGCCCGGGCCACGTTCAGCGACGGCCCGGCCGACCACTGCGGCGGCGCGAAGGAGAGGTCGAGGACACGGCTCGAGGCGAGCGCCGGGTAGGTGCTCGGGGCGCCCACCATGCCAAAGCCGCCTATCTCGGTGACCTTCATCGGCGGGTTGGTCCCGTTCGGCTCGATCATCTCCGTGCCGTAGGTCCGGCGGCCGTCCTGAGCGGGGATGCCCGACCACTTCCAGGTGGCCGGGTCGAGCAGCGCGGTGTCGTTCTGCCCGGGGCCCGCGAGCAGCACCTTGCCGTTGCCCATCAGGGTCATGTGCGGATAGAGGTCGGTGGAGCGGTCGGCCGAGGCAGGATGAGCCCAGCTCCCCACGCCTGACGGATCGTCGGTCGGGCTGAAGACCTCGAGCTGGTAGTTGTTCGCCCCGGTGGTCTCGTTCGATCCGGCCAGCACCGCCACGCGGCCGTCGGGGAGCTCCACCTGGGAGGGATACCAGCGGCCGTGGAGCATGTCGGGCTGCTGGATCCAGGTCTCGGTCCAGGGATTGAACGTGTAGGCCCGCTTCAGGCCGAGGGCCTGCGACCTGTTCGCGTCCGCGAAGTAGAGCGTTCCGCCGGTGACGAAGACGTCGCCGTTCGGGAGCATCGAGAGACCCGCGCAGAACAGCGACGCCGGGCCGCCGGTCTCGGGGTCGTAGGGCGGCAGGACGTGGTGGAACGCCGGATCGGTCGTCGGGTCGGCGTTCGGGTCGGGGTTGGGATCGATCGCGGGGTCCCAGACCCAGGCGTCGCCGGCGACGGGAGTGGGGCTCGGCGGGTTGGTCGACGGATAGAACGGGAACGCGAAGATGAGCACCTTGCCGGTGGGCAGCAGGGCCGCGTGTATCGCCGCCACCGGAAGCTGGAACGGGCCCGACGTCCACTTGCCGTAGACGGCCGGGTCGAGCGTGGCGGACGATCGCGCCAGGGCGCGCCTGCGCCGGCGCTCGAGCCGCTGCTGCCGGCGCCGCTGCGCGGGCGTCATCCGCTTCCAGGCGCGCGCCTGCATCCTCGCCAGCATGCGGATGCCGGCGTGCTCGGCGGCGTGCTCGGGCCCGAGCACCCTGCGCTCGATCTTGCTGATCGAGCGAGACTTGATCCTGACGGTCTGGGCGACTGCAGGGGCCGGGCCGGCGGCGAGCGCGCATGCCGCGGCCACCAGTGAGATGCGGAGTCCGTTCTTCACGACTGGAGAGAGTCCGTTCGGGCGCCAACTTGGCGTTCATCGAACGTACAACGACTCTTGAGTTATCGCAACGGGGGTAACCAGAGCTCGGCCTCGACGGCATCGCGCGGCCGCCCGTCGAGGAATAGGCGGCACCAGATCTCGGTGGTCCACAGCGCCACCGGGTTGTGCTCCTCGACCGTCGAGAGGAAGCCGTTCCAGTCGTCGATCTCCAGCACATCGCGCAGCACCCCGCGCTCGACGAACTCGCGCCGCGCCGCGGTGAGGAGCTGGTCGCGGCCGCTGCGCGCGAGGCCCACCTGCTTGGGCCGCCGCACGATCTCCTCGGGCAGATACGCACGCGCCACGTCGCGGAGCAGCCCCTTCGGCTCGGGC
>DATNBJ010000059.1:0-6307 GCA_035572055.1 Thermoleophilaceae bacterium
GGGCCAGCGTCGCTGCGTCGCCCTCGAGCACCAGCAGCCCGATCTCGTTGAACATCGCCTCGACGACCTCCGGCCCCAGGGGCTCGCGCTCGGCCAGCTGGATCTTCTCGGCCACGCGCTGCGGACGCTCGTAGGGGTTGAACAGGTCCTCGTGGAGCTTCTCGCCCGGCCGGCGCCCGACGATCTCGATCGCGATGTCCACGCCGGGCTCCTGGCCCGACAGGCGGATCATGTTCTGCGCGAGCTCGATGATCTTCACCGGCTCGCCCATCTCGAGCACGTACACCTCGCCGCCCTTGCCGAGGTCGCCCGAGCGGATGATGAGCTGCACCGCCTCCGGGATCGTCATGAAGTAGCGCGTCATGCCCGCGTCGGTGACGGTCACCGGGCCGCCCTCCGCGATCTGGCGGCGGAAGATCGGCACCACCGAGCCGGACGAGCCGAGCACGTTGCCGAAGCGCACGGTGGCGTAGCTCGTGCTCTTGAAGCGGTGCTGCGCCGCCTCGACCGCCCACTCCGCCAGCGTCTTCGACGCTCCCATCACGGTGGCGGGGCTCACGGCCTTGTCGGTGGACACGAGCACGAAGCGCCGCACGCCCGACTCGCCCGCCGCCGACGCGACGATGCGCGTGGCCACGGCGTTGTTGCGCACGGCCTCGATCGGGTTCTCCTCCATGAGCGGCACGTGCTTGTAGGCGGCCGCGTGGAAGACCACGTTCGGGCGCAGCTCCACGAACAGCTCGCGCATGCGCGTGGCGTCCTTGCAGTCGGCGAGCACGGCCTTCGCGCGGCTGAAGTGGCGGCCCTCCTCGAGCTCGCGGCGGATCTCGAACAGGCTGTTCTCGCTGTTGTCCACGAGGATGAGCTGCTCCGGACCCACGCGCGCGATCTGGCGCGACAGCTCCGCGCCGATCGAGCCGCCCGCGCCCGTGACGAGCACGACCTGGCCCTGCAGGTAGCGGCCAGTGCGGTCGATCTCCATGTGCACCGGCTCGCGGCCGAGCACGTCCTCGACGCGCACCTCGCGCACCTGGCGCAGGAGGTTGAGACCGCCGCTCAGGATCTCGAACACCGTCGGCAGGGTGCGCACCGGAATCGCGCGCTCGCGGCACGCGGACACGACCTTCTGGCGCAGCTCGCCCGGCGCCGACGGGATCGCGATGATCACCTCGTCGGGCTCCGCCTCGTCGAGCACGCGACTGAGCTCGTCGGTCGTGCCGAGCACCTTCAGCCCCGCCACGCGCATGCCCTGCTTGCGCGGGTCGTCGTCCACGAAGCCGATCGGCTCCTCGCGCAGCTCGGGGTTGCGGCGCAGCTCGAAGACCACCGACTGGCCGCCGTTGCCGGCGCCCACCACGAGCACCTGGCGCGCGTCCTTCACGCCCAGCGGGGCGCGGAACGAGCGCTCCACGAGCAACGTGCGCACGAGGAAGCGGATGCCGCCGATGCCGCCCAGGGTGAGCAGGTAGTCGAGCGCGATGACGCCACGCGGAGCGTCGGTGCCGCCCGGCGAGAAGAGGAAGAGCCCGAGCACCAGGCCGGCGGTCGTGATCGAGACCGCCTGGAAGATCCTCACGAAGTCCTTCTGATCGACGAAGCGCCAGAGCTTCGAGTAGAGGCCGAACAGCGCGAACACGATCAGCTTGCCCGGCACGACGAACGCGAGCGTGACGAGGAACAGGTTCTCGTAGCGGTTCGGGATGCCCGAGTCGAAGCGCAGCGAGAACGCGAGGTAGTAAGCGAGGGTGATCACGCCCGCGTCGATCAGCACCTGCACCGCTCTGCGGGCGTAGGCGGAAGAGAGGAGGCGGGACTGGAGCGCGTTCAACGGTCTGCGTAGCTTTCTACGTCCGGGCCGATGGCCCTCCGGCACGGGGCGGCGGCGCTCGCGCTCATGCTAGCGATTCGGGCCGAATCTGTAGGTCGTGTCGCTAGTGTTCGGCGACTTCCATGTTGGTCCTCGCCTCAGTCAGCGACCGGCTGGTGGACTTCGCCGTGAGGGTGATCGGCGATCTCGGCCTGTTCGGCGTCTACGTCCTCACGGTGCTCGAGAGCGCCTGCATCCCGATTCCGAGCGAGGCCACCATGATGTTCGCCGGCTTCAACGTCTCGGACGGGAAGTTCCCGCTCTGGGCCGCTGTCGTCGTCGCCGTCCTGGGCGAGCTGACGGGCGCGTTGATCGCCTATGGGGTCGGCTACTTCGGCCGCGTGGACCTGATCGAGAAGCACGGCAAGAGGCTGCACGTCAGCCCGGCGAAGCTCCAGACGGCGGATCGCTGGTTCGCGCGGCACGGCGAGGCGACCGTGTTCTTCGGGCGCATGATTCCCGTGGTGCGAGCGTTCGTCTCGCTCCCCGCCGGCGTGGCGCGCATGCCGCTGCGGCGCTTCATACCGTTCACGGTCCTCGGCTCGGCGCCGTGGCTGCTCGCCTGGGCGCTCGCCGGCCGGGCGGCCGGTGACAACTGGCGCCACTACCGCCACTACGTCGGCTATCTCGACTACGCGGTGCTCGCGGCCGCAATCGCCGGGATCGTCTACCTGGTGCTCCGGCGCCGCAACCGCCGCGCGGACGTCGAGACGGTGACCTGAGCGACATCCTTCAGGCCATCGTCCTGGGGGCCATCCAGGGTCCCACCGAGTTGCTGCCGGTATCGAGCTCGGGACACCTCGCGCTCGTGCCCGCGCTGCTCGGCTGGGACGAGGACCCGCTCGATCCCGAGCTGCGCAAGTCGTTCGACGTGGCGCTGCACGCCGGCACCGCGGCGGCTCTGGCGATCGCGCTCCGGACTGAGGTGGCGGAGGTGGTCCGCTCCCTCGACGCCCGCCGCGCACTCGGGATTCTCCAGATGCTCGCGCCCGCGGCAGTCGCCGCCCTGGCGCTCGAGCGGCCGATCGAGCGGCGGCTGGGGTCGCCGCGCTCGGTGGCCATCGCTCAGATCTGCGGCGGCCTGGCGCTGGTGGCCGCCGACCGCTCTCCCGCGGTCCGGCCCCGGTCCGAGGCGGGCCCGCTCGAGCACCTGCTGATCGGCGTGGGCCAGGCCTGCGCGCTCGTGCCCGGCGTGTCGCGCAACGGCGCCACGCTCACCGCCGCGCGCCTGCTGCGCTTCGAGCGGCCGGCGGCCAGCGTGCTCTCGCGGCACGCCGCGCTGCCGGTGATCGCGGGCGCGACCTTCCTGAAGGGCGTGCGGCTCGCGCGCCGCGGCGTTCCGCGCGACGTGCGCCCCCAGTTCGTGGCCGGCGCCGCGGCCGCGTTCGCGTCGACGATCGTGTCTTCGCCGCTCGTGGCGCGCATGGACCGCGCGCGCTCGTACGCGCCGTTCGGGGCGTACCGCGTGGCGCTCGGCGTTCTGGCATTGTCGAAGCGATGAGCGATCTCCCCGAGCACACGCAGAAGAACCGCGTCGCCTGGGACCAGTGGGCGAGCGAGTACGAGGAGCCGGGCCATCGCAACTGGTCCTCGGACGACCCGACCTGGGGCATCTGGGGCATTCCTGAGGCGGAGCTCCAGATGCTGCCCGCCGACATGAGCGGCATGGACGCGATCGAGCTCGGCTGCGGCACCGGCTACGTCTCGTCGTGGATGGCGCGCCGCGGCGCGCGCGTGACCGGCATCGACAACTCGGAGCAGCAGCTCGCCAACGCCCGCCGCTTCCAGGAGGAGTTCGGCATCGAGTTCCCACTGCTGTACGGCAACGCGGAGGAGGTCCCCCTCCCGGACGCGAGCTTCGACTTTGCGATCTCCGAGTACGGCGCCAGCATCTGGTGCGATCCATACAAGTGGATCCCGGAGGCCTGGCGGCTGCTGCGCCCCGGCGGACGGCTGGTGTTTCTCGTCAACGCCACGCTGCTGATCGTGTGCAGCCCGGATGACGACGAGCACCCGGCCACCGACAGGCTGCTGCGCCCCCTGTTCGGCATGCACAGGCTGGACTGGCCCGACAACTCGGTGAACTTCTATCTCCCGCACGGGAAGACGATCGAGCTCTTGCGCGCGACCGGGTTCGAGGTGGAGGGGCTGATCGAGGTGCAGCCGCCCGAGGGCGCCGAGACGCGCTACAGGCTCGCGCCGATCGAGTGGGCCCGGCAGTGGCCCTCAGAGGACGTCTGGAAGGCGCGTAAGACCTAGGCCGCCTCGCGACGGAGCCCGTCGCGCAGCGCGCCGACCGGTACCGGTCGGCCCAGCAGGAAACCCTGGGCGTGGTCGCAGCCGAGGTCGCGCAGCGCCTGGAGCTGGCTCTCGGTCTCGACGCCCTCGGCGGTCACGGTGCGGCCGAAGGCGCGGGCCATGCCGATCACGGCCTTGACGATCGCGGAGTCGCCGCGCTCCTCGGGCAGGCCGCTGACGAAGCTGCGGTCGACCTTGATCGCGTCGAGCGGGTGGCGCTTCAGCCAGGACAGCGACGAGTAGCCGGTGCCGAAGTCGTCGAGCACGATGCGCACGCCGAGCGCCTTGAGGTCGTGGAGCGTCCGGTCGGTGGCGGCGTCCGCGGACAGGAACGCGGTCTCGGTGATCTCGAGGATCAGGTCCGACACCGGGAAGCCGGTGTCCGCCAGCGTCTTGCGCACGACCCCCGCGAAGCCGGGCTCCGCGAGCTGCTTGGCCGACACGTTCACGCTCAGCTCCAGCGAACGCCCGGTCTCGGCCGCCAGCGCCGCGATCGTCTCGCAGCTCTCACGCAGCACCCAGGCGCCGAGCGGCACGATCGCGCCGGTCTCCTCGGCGAGCGGGATGAACTCGCCGGGCGAGACGTCCCCGAGCTCCGGGTGGGACCAGCGCAGCAGCGCCTCGACGCCGAGCAGGTCGCCGCCGTCGATCTCGAACAGCGGCTGGAAGACCAGGTGCATCTCGCCGCGCGCGGCGGCGCCGCGGATCTGGGTGGTCATCGTCACGCGCCGGCCGGTGCGCGCGTTCGCGGCCTCGCCGAAGAAGCAGACGCGGTCGCGGCCAGAGCGCTTGGCGTCGTACATCGCGCTGTCGGCCTGGCGGATGGCCTCGCGGGCGTCGGGCGCGCCCGGGCCGCTCACCACGGCGATGCCGATGCTTGCGGTCACGGTCACGTCCTCGAGCGGGTTCGAGATCGCGTCGAGCAGGCGGGCGCCGATCTCCGCGGCCTCCTCGGCGTCCTTCACGCCGCGCGCCAGCACGATGAACTCGTCGCCGCCGAAGCGGCCCACCACGTCGTCCTCGCGCACCGCGGCCGCCAGCCGCGCACCCACGGCGCCGATCAGCTCGTCGGTGCGGTCGTGGCCCAGGGTGTCGTTGAGCTGCTTGAGGCCGTCGAGGTCGACGAAGATCACGGCGAGGTCGGAGTCGGCGGCGCGCTCCTCGAGCGCGCTCTCCACGAGCTGGAAGATCGTGCGGCGGTTGAGCAGGCCGGTGAGGGCGTCGTGGGTCGCGTCGTGCACGAGGCGCTGCATCGCGCGGTGGCGCTCGATGGCGATGCCGGCCACGCGGGCGCCGTCCTCGAGCAGCACCAGGTGCTCGGGCTGGGGCGAGCGGGGTTCGGGCCCGTAGAGAGCGAGCGTGCCGAGCACCTCGCCGTCGGGCGCCTTGATCGGGTTGGACCAGCAGTGGCGCAGGTTGGCCGTGCGCGTCAGAGGCAGGATGGGGGCCCACTTCGGGTCCTCCTCCATGTCCTCGGTGATCGTCATCCTCCCCGACCACGCCGCGGCGCCGCAGGAGCCCACGTCGGGTCCGATCACCACGCCGTCGATCGCCGCGACGTACTCGGGCGGGAGCGAGGGGCCGGCGCCCGGGTGCAGGGTGTTCGACTCCGGGTCGAGCAGCACGGCGCACGGCATCACCGAGCCGTCGTAGCGCTCGATGCCGGTCACCAGCTCGGTGAGCACGTCCTCGAGCGGCGCGGCGCGGGCGATCAGCTCGTGCATCCGCGCGTGTGACGCCAGAAGGTCCTTCGTGCGCGCGAGCTCGCGCTCGGCGGTCTGGGCAGGATTGGACATCTGACATGAACATCGGCGAGGAGGCGCCGGTCTTTACCCGTGGGGACCCGCCGTGCGTGGCGTCCGGCCGCATCCGCTTCAATAGCGCCGTGGCCGACAACGCATATGCGCGCGCCGGCGTGGACACGGATCGGGCCGGGAAAGCCATATCCGGGCTTGTCGAGGTGCTGCGCACGATCGACCCGGGGCGGCCGTCGCGCTCGGTCGTGGGGTCGGGCCACTACGCGGCGGTGATCGCCCTGGACGATCACACGGGGATCGCCCTCTCCACCGACGGCGTGGGCTCGAAGGTGATCGTCGCCGAGCAGCTCGAGCGCTACGACACGGTCGGCATCGACTGCATCGC
>DATNBJ010000060.1:0-4626 GCA_035572055.1 Thermoleophilaceae bacterium
GCGAAGGCGCGTCCGGCGCGGCCCATCGCCTCGCGGTCGGGGCGGTCGAGCATGGCCGTGATGGCTGCTGCGAGCCGGCTGCGATCGCCCGCCGGGTAGAGCGCGCCCCACGCGGGCTCGACCACCTCGGGGTTGCCCACCGCGTCGCTCGCCACGACCGGCACCTCCAGCGCCAGCGCCTCCTTGATCACCATCGGGATCCCGTCACGCGAGCCGTCTCTTGCAATGACAGATGGGGCCACGAGCAGCGAGGCGCTTTCGATCAGCGCCCTCGCGTCGCGCGGCGACAGGGCGCCGCGCATGTCGGCCGCTCCGCGGAGCGAGTCGCGGAGCGGGCCGTCGCCCGCGATCACCACCTCGCGGCCCAGCGTGCCGGCGGCCGCGACCAGGTCCGCGAGCCCCTTGTGCTCGACCAGGCGGGCGACGGCGACGATCGGACCGTCCGGGTTGTACGGAGTGCTGCGGGTCAGCCGGTCCAGATCCACGCCGAGGGGGATGACCTCCACCGGCCGCCCGGTCAATCGCTCGACCTCGCGCCGGTCGTATTCGCACACGACCACCGCGAAGGCGGCTGCGTCCAAGCGCCGGCGGAGCGCCTCCGGGTCCGCGAACAGGTCGGTGGAGTGGCCCGTAAACGAGTGGGTGCGGCCGGTGGCGCGCGCCAGCAGCTCCGCTATGTCGGCCGCCTCGGTGGCGAAGTGAGCGTGCACGTGGTCGCCGGTTCTGGCCAGCCAGGGCGCGATGCGCGCGGCGCCCCGCAGCCGGCGGCCGTCCGACGGCCAGTTCCTCGTCAGGCGGACCAGCCTGGGATTCCTCGCGAGGGCCGCCAGGCGCGCCGCCGGACCCGGCGGATAGACCGCCTCGAACTGTGCCTCGGCCAGGGTCGAGCCCGCTTGGAGCGCCAGAACCGTGACCTCGTCGGGAAGCGCCCGCAGCTCGTCCTCCACGAACGTCTGGGACAGCTCGGGATAGCGCTCGAGCACGTAGGTCAGGCGCATCAGCCGTTCCGGGCGAGGATGTCGTAGAAAGCGTACTTGGCCACGCGGTGATACCGCTGAGCGATGTACTCGTCGAGCACGTGCACGCCGGTGGACCTGCCGGCCCGGTCGGGCTCAGGCGCCGCCGTGATCGGCGCCGCGAAGCGCACCACGATCGGTGTCCTGGTGCGCTCCAGATCGCCCACGATCTCGCGCTGGACCGGCGCGCTGGTGACCACTCCCGGCGCCTGGATGTCGTAACGCGTGGGATTCGGGCGCTGCGCGAGCACGTAGAAGAGCGGGTTGCCGGAGGTGATCAGGTCGGAGCGGAGCGTGGCGACGTAGATGGGTCGCCCCCGCGGCACGTGCGCGTCCACGTAGCGCACGGCGTTCTCGAGCGGCGGGACGCGGGCGGCACGGTCGCGGACGCCGTCGGCCACGGGGAGGTCGATGGCCACGCCGCGGTCCTGGGCCGTGCGCACGCGGCGGTCGATCCCCTCGGCCAAGACGTAGGCGAACGCCAGCGCCACGACGACCGCCGGCACGAGCGCGATCCGCGGCAGCGCCCTCCGCTCGGCCAGCACCCAGGCGGCGAGCACGGACAGCATCACGGCGAGCGGCGCGGTGTGGAACTCGTCCGCGCGCACCACCAGGTAGTGCGCCATGCCGCCCGCGAAGACGACGCCGGCGATCTGCCACCAGCGTTCGCGCCCCCAGCGCAGCGCCAGCGCGACCACCGCCGCGCCGAGGCCGACCACCAGCGCCAGCGGCAGGTAGTAGTGGAGGATGTTCTCCGCGCTGTCGGTGAAGAAGCCGCCGATCGAGCTGGTGTTGAGGGGGCCGTTGTAGTCGCTGGGGAACGGCAGCGACTGGTAGTCGCTGAAGGTGGTGAGCGGGTACTTGACGATCAGGTCCCAGGAGCGGCCGATGCCGGCCGCGATCACCACGGGCAGATAGAGGACGAGCCCGGCGCCGGCGGCGGATCCCGCGAAGCGCAGCGGCGATCTTCGGCCGACCAGGCAGGCGATCACGATCCCCGCCCCCAGGTACGCCGCGAACTCGAGCCGCCACGCCGCGCAAACGCCCACCAGCACCCCCGCGAGCAGCGGCCGCTCCTCGAACAGCAGCAGCGCGCCGAGCGCGCACGCCATCGCGATCGGGTAGGGGTGCGGGCCGCTCGGAAACGCCATCGCGCAGGCCGCGGCGAGCCAGACGGCGAGCGCCAGCCTGGGTGGCGCCGCGCGCCGCGCGAGGAAGTAGGCGAGCGTGGCCACGGCGGCGTCGCTGAGCACGCGCACGATCCGCCAGGTGAGCAGCGACGGCCCGAACACCTTCCACACCACCGCCAGCAGATACGGCTGTCCCGGCGGGTAGAACCACCAGAAGTCGCGGTACGGCACCTGCCCGTGCGCGATCCGCGAGGCGGCCTGCAGCATCAGTCCCTCGTCGTTCGGCTGGATGCCGTTCAGCATCGTGAGGGCGGAGAGGAGCGCCGCTCCGACGAACAGCGGGATCGCGGGGCGGGCCTTCAAACGGGATTAGAGTAACCCGCATGGAGGCGCTCCGAGCCGAGGCCCTCGCTGCGGTGCGCCGATACGCAGAGGCCACCTTTGTCGAGCAACCGTTCGTGCCCGGCGAGACGCCGGTGCGGGTCGCCGGCCGCGTGATCGGGGCGCCTGAGCTGGAGGCTCTGGTGGACGCCTCGCTCGACGGCTGGCTCACCGAGGGGCGGTTCGCGGACCGCTTCCGGGCCGGGCTCGGCCCGGTCCTGGGGCGCGAGCACGTGGCGCTCACGGGCTCCGGCTCGCAGGCGAATCTGCTGGCGGTTGCGGCTGCGTGCTCCCATCTCCACGAGCGGCCGCTGCAGCCGGGCGACGAGGTGATCACTCCGGCCATCGGCTTTCCCACGACCGTCAATCCGCTTTACCAGTACGGGCTGGTCCCGGTCTACGTGGACGTGGAGCTGGAGACGCTCAACCCGTCGCTCGAGGCGATCGCGCACGCGGTGACCGATCGAACGAGAGCTGTTGTGGCCGCGCACGCGCTCGGCAATCCCTACGACGCCGCGGGCGTCGCCGACCTCGGTCTCACGCTCATCGAGGACTGCTGCGACGCGCTCGGCTCCACGCTGACCGGGCGACCGGTCGGCAGCTTCGGCCAGGCCAGCGCGTACTCGTTCTATCCCGCCCACCACATGACCACCGGCGAGGGCGGCGCCGTGGCCAGCGACGACCCGACCTGGGCGCGCGCGATCTCCTCGCTGCGCGAGTGGGGGCGCGACTGCTGGTGCCCGCCCGGCGTGAACGACGCCTGCGGCCGCCGCTTCGACGGCCAGTTCGGCGACCTGCCCGCGGGCTACGACCACAAGTACGTGTTCAGCCATGTCGGCTTCAACTTCAAGGTCACCGACATGCAGGCTGCGCTCGGGATCGCCCAGCTCGAGCGGCTCGACGGCTTCGGCGCCGCCCGGCGCCACAACTTCGCCCGGCTGCACGCGGCGCTCGCTCCGCTGGAGGACCGGCTCGTACTGCCCCGCTCGCTGCCGGGCGCCGACCCGTCCTGGTTCGGCTACCCGTTCACTCTCCGGGACGGAGGTGGCGAGCGGCGGCGCGCGCTCCAGCTCCACCTGCAGGAGCGGAGGATCGACAGCCGCCTGATGCTGGCCGGCAACCTCACCCGCCAGCCCGGCTACAAGGGGCTCGAGCACCGCATCGCCGGCGATCTCACGGGCGCCGACCGGGTCACCGAGGCGGGCCTGTGGGTGGGCGTCTACCCGGGCCTGACCGACGCGATGATCGACTGGATCGCGGAGTCGGTCACGGACTTCGTAGACGTGTAGGGAATCACCTGATGCGGCTCCGGGGCCGCGACCGTACGGTCGCCCGTATGGTCACCGACACCTGTGTATCCACCGAGTGGTCGCTGTGGCGGTCACATCCCTCCGAGGACTTCACGCTGGGCGTGGAGGAGGAGGTGATGCTGCTCAATGCGCACGATTGGTCGCTCGCCCAACAGGTGGACCGCGTGCTGATGAGCCTCCCGTCCAGGCTCGCTGAGCAGGTGAAGCCGGAGACCCACAAGGCCACGCTCGAAATCAGCACGAGCGTGCACACGTCCGCTCGCAGCGTGGAGGTCGAGCTGCGTGAGCTGCGCGGGTCGATGGACCTGCAGCTCGCGCTGCTCGGCCTGCGGGCGGCCGCGGCGGGCATGCATCCGATGACGGTCTGGCACGAGTCGGTGGTGTCGAACGGCGAGCGCCAGCGCGAGGTGCACGGGTCGATGCGCGAGCTGGCCCGCCGGGAGCCCACATTCGCACTGCACGTGCACGTGGGCATCCGCGATCCCGACGACGCGATCCGCACCGCCGACCGGATGCGCGCGCACCTGCCCCTGCTGCTCGCACTGTCCGCCAACTCGCCGTTCTGGCAGGCCCGCGACACCGGCCTCGCCTCGGCGCGCACGCCGCTGTGGCAGGCGTTCCCGCGCGTGGGGATCCCGCGAGCGTTCGGCACCTACGCCGAGTACGTCTCGTCGGTGGACCTGCTGATCCGCTCCGGAGCGCTTCCCGAGCCCACCTTCCTCTGGTGGGACGTGCGCCCGCAGCCGCGTTACGGCACCGTGGAGGTGCGCGTGATGGACGCCCAGACGA
>DATNBJ010000061.1:0-6304 GCA_035572055.1 Thermoleophilaceae bacterium
AGATGAAGTTACAGCGAATTCGAGTATAGCCCCGTACGGCTGGCCGGCGACCTCCGATCAGGTGTCCAGGATCACGGTCACGGGACCGTCGTTTACGAGCGTTACGGCCATGTGCGCGCCGAACCGTCCGCCCTTTGCGCCAAGCGCCGCGCGCGCTCTTTCGTAGAGGCGCTCGGCCTCCTCGGGCGGCGCCGCCTCGACGAAACTCGGGCGGTTTCCCCTCCTTGTGTCGCCGTAGACGGTGAAGTTCGAGACGCACAGGATCTCCCCGCCGGCGTCCCCCACGGACAGGTTCATACGGCCGTCCGCGTCCTCGAATATCCGCAGAGCCAGCAGCTTGCGCGCGAGCTTGTCCGCATCCGCGTCCTCGTCGCCGTCCCGTACGCCGAGCAGGATCAGCAGACCGCGGCCGATGGTCGCGATCGTCTCGTCGCCGACGCTGACGGACGCGGAGCCGACTCGCTGCACGACCGCTCGCATCCGTGGCACCCTGCCACAGATGGCGGCGGTCGATGTGGTGGACGCCTACGTGGCGGCGCTCCCGGGCGAGACCCGGCGGCTCGACCACGGCGAGTGGGGCGTGACCGTGGCCGCCGAGCAGGCGCGCGGCTGGCCGCTGGAGGTCGGCGTGCGGGTGATCGACGGGATGTTTCGCGTGCAGGCGTTCGCTCTCGACGCGTCCGAGGACGTGGACCTCGGCCAGCTCCTCCACTGGAACCGCCAGACGCGCTACGTGCGCTTCGCGTGCACGCGCTCGGGCGACATCTGGGTGCACGGCGACCTGCCCGCCGCGGGGCTGGACGAGAAGCTGGTGGACCGGCTGCTCGGGCTGGTGGTGGAGGGCGCCCTGGCCGTACGCGACTACGCGGCTTCGAGCCGCCGGCGGTAGACGCGGTAGTCGGCCCGGTCCGGGCGCAGGCTGGTGGCGAGCGCGAGGTGGCGGCGGGCCTCCTTGATGCGGCCGGTCTTCTCCAGCGAGCGGCCGAGGCAGAAGTGGGCGAAGTCGTTCACCGGGTGGCGCTCGACGACGGCGGCGAACTCCTCGCCGGCCTGCGCGTAGCGGCCCGCGTGGAAGTAGGCGCGGCCGAGCGCCTCGCGGATCGAGCTCTTGTCCGGCTCCAGCGAGCGGGCCTGCTCCAGAGGGATGGCCGCAGCGTTGAAGTCGCCCGACTCGAGGAGGGCGCTGCCGCGGGTGAAGAGGTCGTACACGCGCTCTCCCCGCTCCTCGGGGGTCTGCTCCAGCTCGCTCACGCCTTCACCTCTCGATTCGCCTCCGCGTGGATCTTCTCCACCACCTCGATGATCGCCCGCGCCACGTCGGTCTTGAGCGCCTTGGGGACTTCCCTTACCCCGTCGCGGGTGACTATCGCCACCTCGTTTTCGCGCGAGTCGAACCCGATTCCGGGCTGCGACACGTCGTTCAGGACGATAGCGTCGACCCCCTTGCGCATGAGCTTGTCGTGGGCGCGCTCGGCGGCGCCCTCGCCGTGCTCGGCGGCGAAGCCCACGACGGTCTGGCCGGGCCGGCGCCTGGCAGCCAGCGCGGCGAGAACGTCGGTGGTGGGCTCGAGCTCCACGGTGAGGCCGTCACGGCCCGTCTTCGAGATCTTCGAGGCCTCGGGCTTGGCCGGGCGGAAGTCGGCGACCGCGGCCGCCATCAGCAGCACGTCCGTCTTCGCGAAGGCCCCGGTGGTGGCGTTTTCCAGCTCGGCGGCGCTCTCCACGTCGACGTAGGTGATGCCGTCGGCGCGCGGCAGACCGACGTTGGCGGCGACCACCGTGACCTCGGCGCCGCGCTTCAGCGCCTCCTCGGCCAGCGCGAAGCCCATGCGCCCGCTCGAGCGGTTGCCGACGTAGCGAACCGCGTCGATCGGCTCTCTCGTGCCGCCCGCCGTGACAAGGACGCGGAGGCCGTCGAGCGAGCGGGGAGTGAAGCCGGCCGTGAGCGCCTCCTCTATCGCGGCGGCGATGTCCGGCGGCTCGGCCAGCCGGCCGACGCCGAACTCGCCCTTCGACGCCAGTGCCCCGACGCCCGGCGGGATGACGCGAGCCCCGCGCTCCGCCAGCTTGGCGAGGTTCGCCTGCGTCGCGGGGTGCTCGAACATCTTGTCGTTCATCGCGGGTGCGATGAGAAGTGGTGCCGTGTTGGCCAGTGCGGCGCTCGTGAGCATGTTGTCCGCGAGGCCGTTCGCCAGCTTGGCGATCGTGTTGGCGGTGGCGGGCGCGATCACATAGGCGTCCGCGCGGCGCACCAGCTCGAGGTGCGAGATCGGGGCATGCTCGGGCTCGGGATCGCCCGGATAGGCGCCGCGGGCGGGATCGGAGTCGAACTCGTCGACCAGCACGGGCGCGCCGGTGATGCCCTCGAAGGTGGCGGGACCCACGAAGTTGAGGCTGCCGGGCGTCTGGACCACGCGCACGGCGTGGCCCGCCTTGGTGAGCAGGCGGACGAGCTCGACCGCCTTGTAGGCGGAGATGCCTCCCGTGACGCCTACGAGGATGCGCGCCATACCCACATGGTGACGCGGGAGACGGCGAAAGGCGACCGGCGCAACGCTGCGTGCGGACCGGCGACTAGGTGCGGTAGCGGTACTTCAGCTTGCCGGCGGCGATCTCCTCGAGGGAGATCTTGAGGTAGTTCTTCGAGCCCGTCTCGACCATCGGGGGCGGGTACTCGTCGAAGGTCCCCTCACCGAGGTTGTGGTAGTACGAGTTGATCTGGCGGGCGCGCTTCGCCGCCACCAGAACACATGCGTAGTGCGAGTCGACACGGTCGAGCAGCGTGTCGAGACGGGGCTTGATCACTAGGAGTCTCCTCGGGTTGGGTCGGACCAAAGGGTAGCGACGAGGTCCGCGAGCTGGTCCACGGCGTCCTCCAGGCGGTCGTTCACGATCACGTGCTTCCACTCCGATTCGGCCGCCAGCTCGCTCTCCGCCACCTCGAGGCGACGGGCGATCTGGGCGTCGTCCTCCGCCCCGCGTCCGATCAGCCGGGTGCGCAGCGCGTCGAGGGACGGCGGCTTGATGAACACCTGGATGGCCTCCGGCAGCGCCTTGCGAACCTGGCGTGCGCCCTGCAGCTCGATCTCCAGCACGAGGCCGTCCTTGGCGCGATCGAGCTCCGAGCGCAGCGTGCCGTAGCGGTTGCCGGCATAGGTCGCGTGCTCCAGGAATTCGCCGTTTTCCAGGCGTTTCTCGAACTCACCCGGTGACAGGAACCAGTAGTCGCTGCCGTCTTCTTCCCCTGGCCGCGGCGGGCGCGTGGTGGCCGACACCGACAGCTCGAGGTCGGGGAAGCGCTCGAGCAGCGCGCGTATCAACGTGCCCTTCCCCACTCCGGAAGGACCCGTGATGACCAGGACGTGGGCGGGCGTGGTTATTTGCGCAGGTACGAGACGAGCTCGTTGCGCTGGCGCTCGGAGAGCCCGCCGATCGTCTTGCTCGGCGAGATGCGGCACTGCGTGAGGATGCGGTTCACCTTCACACGGCCGTACTTCGGCACCGCCAGCAAAAGGTCGAATACCTTCGCGGTCTGGAGGTATTCCGGGGGATCGAGCAGCAGCCCGTGGATCTTGGTGCGGCCGGCTTTGAGGTCGCGCTTCAGGCGCGCGCGGCGCGTGCGGATCTCGTTGGCGCGCTTGAGCGCGTCCATGCGCTGAGTCAGGGAACGCTCGGGAGCAACCCCCGAGGCCCCTTTAGGGGGCGACTGGGCGGCGGGCGACATGGGCGGCGATGTTACACAGAAATGAATGTGCTGCGAGGCCGCGAACTCGATTTTTTGGCGAATTCAGCTCGACCTCTAGTTGAGCTTCAACCAGCTTTGGGGTGGTTGAGCGTTTTACTGGAGTTTGCAGGGGGTTTGCCAATACCCCATTCTTTGTAGTCGAACTCAACCCGCGCGCGCTGGGGAAAACTCCCGCTCTTTACGAGAAATGGTTGCGAGCTCGTGCGCGATGCGAACTCCGGCGGCCGGATCGCGGAAGCTTTCGGTGCCGACGGCGACGCACGTGGCCCCCGCGGCGAGGAAATCAGCGGCGTCGCGCCCGCTTTGGATCCCGCCCATCCCGATCACGGGGATCCGCACCCTCCGGGCCACGGCGTGCACCTGCTCGAGGGCGATCGCTCGCACCGCCGGGCCCGAGACGCCGCCGGTCTTGCCGCCGAGCCACGGCTCGCGCGTGCGCGGGTGGAGGGCCATGCCCTTCAGCGTGTTGATCAGCGAGACCGCGTCCGCGCCTGCCTGCTCCGCCGCCTCCGCCACCGCCGCCGGCTCGCTGGCGTTGGGCGTGAGCTTCACGATCAGCGGCTTGCCGGTGAGACGGCGGAGCGTGTCCACGGCCCGCGCGGTCTCCTGCGGATCCGCACCCATGATCAGGCCGGTCTCCACGTTGGGGCAGGAGAAGTTCAGCTCGAGCAGGGCCACCTCGTCGCGGGCGCCGACCTCGGTCACGAGGCGTCTCAGCTCGTCGTGGTCGAAGCCCATGACCGAGACGATGAGCGGCACCGGCAGCTCGGCCAGCTTGGGCAGGTCCTGCTCGAGGAAGCCCTCGAGGCCCTTGTTCGGCAGGCCGATCGAGTTGATCAGCCCCGCGGGCGTCTCCCACAGGCGCGGCGGCGGGTTGCCCTGGCGCGGGGCGAGCGTGATCGTCTTCGACACGAAGGCGTCGAACGGGAAGCTCTCGAGCAGGGCGTCGCCGAACGTGCGGCGGGCGGCGATCGCGTCGTAGGTGCCGGAGCCGTTCAGCACCGGGCCGCGGAGCTGGATTCCGCAGAGCTCGGTCAATGCGCCTCCACGACCTGGAGGTCGGCGGCGTCGAGCACGGGGCCGTCCACGCACAGGCGGACGTAGCCGTTCTTCGTGGGGACGACGCAGCCGAAGCAGGCGCCGAAGCCGCAGGCCATTCCAGACTCGAGGGCGAGCTGCGCAGGGAGGTCGCGTTCGGCGCAGAGGGCGCGGACTGCCTCCAGCATCTGGGGAGGCCCACAGGCGTACACGGTCGAGCCCTCGAGCTCGTCGCGCAGCAACTCGGTGACGAGGCCGTGGCGGCCCACGGAGCCGTCGTCTGTCGCGATGGCCGGCCCGCCGGCGAAAAGGCTCGCCGCCTCCGCGTGCTCCGCGCCGCGGAAGCCGAGCAGGACTCGTGTGTCCGGCCCGAGCTCGTCCTGCCAGCAGAGCAGCGGCGCCGCCCCGATTCCCCCGCCCACGAGCAGCGGGCGGGTGCCGTCCTCCGGTGCCGAGAAGCCGATGCCGAGCGGGCCCGTGAGCCAGAGGCCGTCGCCGGCTTCGAGGCGCGCCAGGCGCTCGGTGCCGGGGCCGATCGCCTCGAGCAGGAACGAGAGGCGGCCGCCGCTCGCGCGCGCGAAGGAGAAGGCGCGGGGCAGGTAGGGCCGCTCGCTCTCCCCCGCCCCCCAGCCGTCCTCGGTGGCGAGCATGTAGAACTGGCCCGGGCGCGGATCGGCGGGGCCATCCGGGTCCTCCGCGCTGATCAGGTTGTAGGCGCCGAGCCGCTCGTTCGCCGTGACGGTCGAGAGCCGGCGGCCGAAGGGCGCCAGCGTGCGTCTCACGCCGGCGTCCTCCCGGCGGTGCGGCGCGCGGCGTGGAGCTCCTGGAGCGAGCGCACCTCGGGCTCGCCCTCACGCAGCGCGCGGATGGCCCGCTGGGCCGCGGTCGCGCCGGTCATGGTGGTGATGCAGGGGATGCCGCGGGCCACGGCGGCGCGGCGGATCTCGTAGCCGTCGCTGCGGGCGCCGGAGCCGGTGGGCGTGTTGATCACGAGGTCCACGTCGCCGGACTCGATCCGGTCGACCACGTTCGGCGACCCCTCCGAGATCTTCTGCAGCCGCTCGACCGGCACGCCCATGCGGCGGATCGCCTGCGCGGTGCCGCCGGTGGCCACGATCTCGAAGCCCAGGTCGTGCAGCGAGGCGGCGAGCTGGGTTGCGGCCGGCTTGTCGCTGTCGGTGACCGTGATGAAGACGGTGCCGGTTGTGGGCAGCTCCGCGCCGGCGGCTGCCTGCGCCTTGCCGAAGGCGGTCGGGTAGTCGGCCGCGATCCCCATCACCTCGCCGGTGGACTTCATCTCGGGGCCGAGCAGGGCGTCGGCGCCGGGGAAGCGGTCGAACGGCAGCACGGCCTCCTTGACGGAGACGTGGCCGGCGGTCGAATCGCCGGGCGGCGGCAGCTGCAGGTCGAGGTCGCGCAGCTTCTCGCCGAGCATCAGGCGGCAGGCCATCTTCGCGAGCGGCACGCCCACCGCCTTCGACACGAACGGCACGGTGCGCGAGGCGCGCGGGTTGGCCTCGA
>DATNBJ010000062.1:0-4440 GCA_035572055.1 Thermoleophilaceae bacterium
GCGCGCTACGTGATGGACCTGGGCTACGACGAGATCCGCGCGCACGAGGAGGCGCTGTTCGCCAAGCTCCTCGAAGGACTCGACGCGATCGACGGCATCACCGTGCATGGCCGGCCGAGCGACCGCGTGCCCACGCTGATGCTCTCGATCGAGGACAGAGATCCGCTCGACGTCGCCAAGGAGCTCGCCGCCGAGCAGGTGGCCGTCTGGCACGGCAACTACTACGCCCTCGAGATCTCGACACTGCTCGGCCTCGAGCCCGACGGCGCGATCCGGGCCGGCATCGTGCACTACAACGACGAGGAGGACGTCGAGCGGCTGCTGAGCGCGCTCGACAAGGCGGCCTCCTACAGGCTCTCGCGCACCTCGCGCCAGAGCTCCTCGTAGGCTTTCGCCGCCCGGCTGCGCGGCGCGAACGCCGCCACCGCGTCCCGCCTCACGCCCATCCTCTCCACGTCGGCGGCGGCCGGGATCCCGGCTTGAAGCACGCTTCCGTTTCCCTCCCACAGCTCGTCCATCACCTCGCGATGGAGCCGCTTGCGGCGGTCGAACATCGAGAAGAACGCCAGCAAGCTCGGCCCGTCGCCGTTCTCGGCCACCACACGGCGGAGCTGGTCGTACGTCCGCGACGACAGGGTGGCGGGCACGAGTGGAACGAGCAGCGCGTCGGCCGCCTCGAACACGCTCTCGGACACCAGCGAGATGCTGGGCGGGCAGTCGAGGAACACGTAGTCGTAGTCGCCGGCCAGCGGCTTCAGCAGCTTCGCGAGCCGGCGCGTGGGATTCTTCGTGGAGTCGAGGGCCAGGTCCATGTGCCTGTAGGAGAAGTCGGCGGGCAGCAGGTCGAGCCGCTCGTGGTCGGTGCCCTTGATCAGCGCCTCCACCTCGCTCTTACCGCGCACCAGTTTGCGGCCGCCGCCCTTCACCTTCGGCTTCACGCGGAATAGGAACGTGCTCGCGCCCTGCGGGTCGAGGTCCCAGAGCAGCACGTTGTTGTTCTCGCGGGCGGCCAGGTAGGCCAGGTTCACAGCCGCCGACGTCTTACCCACGCCGCCCTTGATGTTGTAGGTGGCGAGGACCTGCGTCACCCGAACGTCGCCTCCACGAGCTCGCGCTGGCGCGACGCCGCGAAGGAGGCAAAGCACTTGCCGAACTCGGCCCGGGCCGCGAGCTGGTCGCGCTCCAGCCGATCCACCAACAGTCCCATCGCCATCAGCGCGGCCGCGCCGTTCTCGCGCGCCCCCACAGCCTCGCGGTGCGCGAGCAGCATCCCTGCCTGCACCTCCGAGTCCTGGAAGCTGCCGAGCACGTCCTGTAGCGACTTCAGCCGTTTCACCATCGGGCGCACCACATCGTCCGGATAGAGCACCGCGAAGAACTCCAGCAGGTAGCGCAGCTCCTTGCCCTGCTTGCGCAGATCGTGGAGCGCCTCGGCGGGGCTCGCCTGCTCCACCGCCCGCCCGCGCTTCAGCATCTGGCGGTAGACCTTCTGGATCCGGTCGCCCGCCAGCTCGCCGATCGGCGTGCGCGCGTCGGGGCGGTCGTCCACGGGTGACTGGACGAGCTCCTCCAGGTACGCGGACCAATCGGCGAGCAGGGTGGCCGCCCTGTCCGAGCAGAGAGCCCGCGCCATCTTGCGCTGCGCGCGCTTGCGCTCGTCCGTGAGCACCTCGGCGAGCGGATCGAGGTCGCCGCCCAGGCTGCCGGGCAGCACCTCGCGAAAGCGGTCGAAGTCGAGCAGGTACACGTCGAGGTCGCGCGTGGGGCCCGTGATCTCCTGCAGCCAGCGGAAGCCCGCGCGGAAGCGCGCGAGCGGCTCGGGCGCGAACACGCCGCGCAGCTCGCGCTGGAGTGCACGGGTGCGGCGCACCGCCACCCGCAGGTCGTGGAGGAACTCGGTGTCCACGTCGCCGAGCGTGCCGGGCAGGTTCACCTCGATGGTGGAGAGCAGGCGTTGCAGCACCTGGACCGCGGCGGCGTCGGCGCGCTGGGTCGGGCGCAGCGGCAGGTCGAGCGTCGGCGGCAGGCCGCCGGGGATGCCGCCCGCGATCGCCACCGCCTCGTCGTGCAGCGGGGCCGGCGCCCGCACGAGACCGACCTTCTTCTCGAGCTGCTCCTTCAGCCGCTCGGCGGCGGCCTCGTAGCCGCGCACCGGCAGGACGTGCACGCGAGAGTGCAGCTTCGTGAGCCCGCGGCCCGGACCCTGCGCGGTGCACGACTCGCAGACCAGCCGCACCACGGTCTTGTCGTCGCCGTTCAGCATCCGCAGGCCGAGTAGCTGACTGCGCGTGCGGGCGATCGGGGTGAGCGCGCGGACATCCAGCAGCGGCGCCAATTGGTCGTGCAGGCGCCCGGCCGGGAGGTCACGCGCCAACAGCCGCTCGGGCGCCCGGTCGAACGGCGCCGAGGCGCGCTCGCCGTATGCGTCGATCCCCATCAGCGAGAGCCGGCCGTCCGTCTGCACGAGCGCCAGCCCGGCGGCATGGAGGCGGCCGTCAAAGGTGTCGTAGAAGACCCGCTCGACGCGCGATCGGCTGCCGTCCTCGAGCAGGCCTGTCTGTGCGGCAAGGGCTTCCCTCGCCGCCCCCAGCCGGAGGCCATCCGGCAGCAGGTACTGCGCCCCATTCACGCTCACGGTCCCTCACCAGTCTCGCACGAGAAACGGCTGTCAGCGCGTCTCTGGCCGAAGGTGGATCGGCGGCGGCCTGAGGCAGCGCGAGGCGCTTATGGCTGCTTGGCGGGAGCGGCGGTCCCGGGTGACTGGGGATTGGGGATTGGGGATTGGGCCTCAGCCCAGTCCCCAGTCCCTAGTCCCCCGTAGTAAGCGTCCTGGCCGTGGCCGACCTCTCAACGTCGCGCTGATCCGGATACGTGCCCAACACGCGATCCCCCACCGTGTTGGTAATCCCGTGCCAGTAGTGCTCGTTCTTGAAGTGGTGCAGGCGGTGGGTCTTCCAGATCGTGCGGTAGTAGCGCGAGCGCGGGCGGTAGGCGGTGTGGATCAGGAAGTGGGTCCACTCGTAGATGCCCACGAGCACGTAGCCGGCGAGGACCGCGGTGAGCAAGGCGGGCCACGGCACCGCGCCCGGCGCGAGCGCGAATACCGCCGCGCCGATCAGCGGCACCACCGGCACCGCCAGGAACAGCAGTGCGGCGGCCTCGAGCGGCGCCAGCAGGATCAGGCCGAGGTCGTTCGGCGCCTCGTGATGCTCGCGGTGCGCCTTCGCGCTCGCCAGGTCAACCCGCCGGCCCCGCAGCATGAACGGCCGCGCGTGCAACAGATACACGTGGATCGCCCACTCGCCGAACGGATAGATCACGACCATCGCCAGCGCGGCCACCGCGTCGCGCCACGAGAAGTCGCCCACGATCACGCGCGCGACCGCGACCGCGAGGATCGACGTCGCGATCACCCACGGCGAGCGCTTGTGGCGAAACTCGCTCCACGCGTGCGCGAGCGTCTTCACCTCTCTCCCGTAGCGGGCCTGACCGACACCCGGATGAGCCACCTGCCCGGCCATCTCCACAAAGCTTAAGCCGGTCGCGCGGTTAGGCTGCCGCTCGATGGAATGGCCGCTTCTCGCTGGGGTTCCGGAGGAGGAGGTCCAGCTCGTGCTCAGCATCGCCCGGCGGCGCAAGTTCGGGCGCGGCGAGGTGGTCTTCCACCAGGAGGATCCGGCCGACACGCTGCACCTGATCGCCAAGGGCCGCTTCGTGGTGCGTGTCACCACCCCGCTCGGCGACACGGCCATATACGCCGTGCTCGGCCCCGGCGAGATGTTCGGCGAGCTGGCGCTGCTCGGTGGGGAGGACTCGCGCCGCAGCGCGACGGTCGCGGCGCTCGAGCCGGGCGAGACGCGCTCCATCCACAAGATCGACTTCGAGCGCCTGCGCAGCCGCAATCCCGAGACCGTGAACGTGTTCATCGCGATCCTCGCCGAGCAGGTGCGGCGGCTTTCGAAGCACCTGGTGGAGGCGCTCTACGTCCCGGCCGACAAGCGGGTGCTGCGCCGCCTCACCGAGATGGCGGAGATCTTCGGCGACGGCGTCGTGCCTCTCACCCAGGAGGACCTCGCCGGACTGGCCGGCACCTCGCGCGCGACGGTGAACCGCGTGCTGCGCGAGGAGGAGGAGCGCGGCACTGTGAAGCTCGGCCGCGGCCGCACCACGGTGCTCGACGCCGAGGCGCTCGCCCGCCGCGGCCGCTAGCGCGTCGGCGTCCGGAACGTATCGCCCGCGTGCAGCACGACCTTGTGCGGGCGGTGCTTGCGGTCGATCACGCGCACGATGCCCCTGCGCACGGTCACGCGCGTGCCGTCGCAGAGCGAGGTGGTCACCCACTCGGTGCCTATCGCGCCCGCCGACACCGAGCCCGTCGCGGTCTTCCAGTTGCCGCCGGTCTCGGAGACCCAGAGGCGGCGCTGCTTGTGCTTCTTCTTC
>DATNBJ010000063.1:0-3437 GCA_035572055.1 Thermoleophilaceae bacterium
AACCTCGCGTACGCGGTGAGCCACTACGGCCGCCTGGTCCAGGTGCCACCGCGGGGTCTGTGGGGCCGTGGCGGTCAGGCCACCTGGGCGCCGACCGAGCACTGGCTCACGGGGCACGAGCCTGCCTCCACCACGATCGACGAGCTGCTGCTCCGCTACCTCACGGCGTTCGGCCCCGCCACGGCGGCGGACGCCCGGACCTGGTCCGGCCTCACCGGCCTGCGCGCGGTCTTCGAGCGCCTGCGTCCGCAGCTCGTCAGCTTCCGCGACGAGCGGGGCCGCGAGCTGTTCGACGTGCCTGACGCGCCCTTCCCGGACCCCGACACGCCCGCTCCGCCGCGGTTCCTGCCCGAGTACGACAACGTCGCGCTCTCGCACGACGACCGCTCGCGCATCATCGGCCCGGACTGGCCCGGCCAGCCGCCGGCCGGGCCGAAGTGGACCGGCTCGCTCCTCGTGGACGGCTTCTACCGGGGCCGCTGGCGCATCACGGACGGCGAGCTCAGCATCGAGGGCCTCGAGCCGACGCCCGAGCTGGAGGCCGAGGGCAGGCGCCTGCTCGAGTTCGCGGCGCTCAGCCGGGCAGGAAGTTGATCTCGATGCGCACGCCGTTCGGATCGTCGATGAACAGCTGGCGCATGTCGATCTCGGGCACGGTGTTCTTCACCGCGTCCACGCCGTGGCGCTCGAGCCGCGCCGTGATCTCGTCGTAGTCGCCGGCGTTGAAGGCCACGTGGTCCACCACGCCGCTGCCGTGCGTGGCCTCCGACGCCGCCAGCCCGAGCGTGCTCGCGTGCGCGTTGTAGATCTCGCGGTCCGCCACGTGCACGCACGGCACTCCCTGCGCGTACAGCCAGTAGCCGGGAAACGCCAGCGAGCCCGGCCGCGGACCCTCCTCGAGACCCAGCGCGTCACGGTAGAAGTCGCGCGTGCCGTCGATGTCATCGGTGAGCACCAGCAGGTGCTGGATGCTCGTGAGCGACACGGCGACGATCAGCCGCTGGTGGCGGCGCTGCCGTTGCCCGTCTCGCCGCCGGTGAGGGCGGCACCGCCGCCCGGCAGGTAGGCGGTCTGCAGGAGGTCCGGCCGCTCCTTCAGCTCGCTGGCCAGACCGGAGAACTGGATGCGCCCGCGCTCCATCACGTAGACGCGGTTGGCCAGGCCGAGCGCCACGGTGGCGAACTGCTCGATCAGCAGCACCCCGACGCCCGAGTCGGCCACCCGGCGGACCGTCGGGATCAGCCGCTGCACCACCACGGGCGCGAGACCGAGCGACAGCTCGTCGATGAGGATGAAGCGCGGCTTCGAGACGAGCGCCTGCGCCAGCACGAGCATCTGCTGCTCGCCGCCCGAGAGCAGCCGCGCCATCGCGCCCATGCGCTTCTCGAGCTCGGGGAAGAGCTCGAGCGCGAGGGCGCGGCCCTCGCGCGCCTCGTCGCGTGACAGCGCGTAGCACGCCACACCGAGGTTCTCTTCCACGGTCAGCTGGGGCAGGAGGCGCCGGCCCTCGGGCACGATCGCCACGCCGGCGGTGCGTATGCGCTCGGGCCGCTTGCCGCTCAGCACCACGTCGTCGAGCGTCAGCTTCCCGTCGGTGAACTTGAGCACGCCCCCGACGGCGAGCACCAAGCTGGACTTGCCGGCGCCGTTCGGACCGAGCAGGGCCGTGACCTCGCCCGCCGGGATCTCGATCGTTACACCGCGCACCACTGGGCGACCGCCGCGCGCGACGGTGACGTTGTCGAGCTTCAGGATCTCCCTGCCGGCCACGGCGGTGCCGGCGGCTTCGGTCTCGGTCACGCCGCCACGTCCTCCGCGCCGAGGTAGGCCGCCACGACCTTCTCGTCGCGCAGCACCTGGGCCGTGGGTCCGGACGCGATCAGCTTGCCGAAGTCGAGCACGGCGGTGACCTCGCAGCAGGCCGACACGAGGCTCATGTCGTGATCCACCAGGATCACCAGCGCGCCCATGTGCTCGGGGATCTGCCTGATCACGCGGCCGAGATGCTCGGTCTCCTCGTCGGGCAGGCCCGCCGCGGGCTCGTCGAGCAGCACGAGCTTCGGCTTGCCGACGACCGCACGCGCGACCTCGACGAGCCGGCGCTCGCGTGCGCCGAGCGTGCCGACTCTCGTCTCCGGATCCATCTCGAGCCCAACGAAGCCGATGGCGCCGAGCACGTCCTCGCGACGCTCCGCGCGGCTGAGTCCCGAGTGCTCGTGGACCATTGCCACGTTGTCGTAGATGGACAGCTCCTCGATGGCCTGCTCCGTCTGGAACGAACGCCGCAGGCCCCAGCGGGCGCGCTTGTAGTGCGCCATCTTGAGCAGGTCCTCGTCGAAGGCCGTGACCGTGCCGGCGGCCGGCCTGACGAAGCCGCTGAGCACGTTGAAGAAGGTGGTCTTGCCGGCGCCGTTCGGCCCGATGAGCCCGCAGGTGCCGGCCTCGAAGTGGACGGTCATCCCGTCGAGCGGGGTGACGCCGCCGAAGCGGACGGTGAGGTTGTCGATCTTGATCACTCGGCCGGCGCCCTTCCGTTGCCGGGCCCGGCCTTCCGGAACAACCCGTAGATCAGCCGCCCGAGCTTCTTCATGTCGCGCGGGAACTGGTAGACGATGCCCTGTGGGGCGGTGAGCAGCACCTGGAGCACGCCGACGCCGAAGAGGATCGTGAGCAGGTCCGCGGGGAGGCCCCAGTTGTCGAGCAGCGCGGGTAACAGCCTCATCAGCACTCCCGCCACGATCGCGCCCCAGATGCTGTAGATGCCGCCCATCAAGACCGCCGCGAGCAGCGTGATCGAGTCCTGGGTGGGGAACGCGAGGGTGAAGAGCTGCCCGACGTCGGCCGCCAGCAGCGCGCCGGCGACGCCTGTCATGAACGAGGCGAGTGCGAACGCCCACAGCTTGTAGAGCGTGATGTTCACGCCGGCCGCAAGCGCGGCGGGCTCGCTCTGGCGAATGGCCGCCCACGCGCGCCCGGGCTTCGCGCGCACGTGTAGAAGGGCGAGCAGGAACATGATCGCGCAGACGATCACCGTGTAACGGAAGTACGCGGTGTCGGCGTGGGCGATCAGCGGCCTGCGGATGTCCGCGGCGCCGCGGTCGCTCTCGGTGTGGCCGAGGAAGCCGCTGCCGCCGTTCGGGAAGTTCGTTGTGCGCAGGGCCACCGTGATGGCGCCCGCGAGCATGAGCGTGATCAGCGCGAGGTAGAGGCCGCTGAGCCGCAGCGCGGGCAGGCCGATGACCGTGCCCAGCACCATCGTGATCAGTCCCGACATGATCAGCACGATGGGGAAGGGAAGGCCTGTGGCGAAGAGGAGGCGCGCGCCGACCCAGGCGGCGAGCGCGAGCATGGCGATCTGGCCGAGCGAGACGAGGCCGGTGCGTCCCATGAGAACGCCGAGGCCGAGCGCCACCACCGAGTAGATCGCGACCGCCGTG
>DATNBJ010000064.1:0-3201 GCA_035572055.1 Thermoleophilaceae bacterium
TCGGGCTGGTCAGGCCCGAGCTGTAGAGGATCTGAGCGGCGCCGGCGACCTGGGGTGACGCGAACGACGTGCCCGTGTCACCGCGCTCGAGGCGGCTGAAGTTCTGCCAGCGCTGCTCGACCACACTCATGTTCGCGCCGCTACCCGTGCCGCTTGCGACCGCCACCAGGTCGGGCTTCTTGCGACCAGCGGGGGAGGGTCCCTGGCTCGCGAAGTTCGAGATCGTGTCGTCCGTGAAGCCAACACCCCCAGCGCAGATCACGTTGTAGGCGATGCACGAGTCCGTAATGTGCCCCGAGCCGGTGCCGTTGAGCCCATCGTTGCCTGCCGGCTCGGTCAGCGTCACGCCCTGTTGAGCGACCAGCGAGTCAGCGTTCTGGTTGCTGGTCGAGTCATCGCTGGTACCAGCCCGCGCCCGCAAATTGCAAAGCTTTGTGGTGTTGGTTACGGCGCCTCTTGGGAGAAGTGGCTGGGCGGCTTACCCCGAATCCGGGCAGCCGGGTGTGGCTGCCAGGCGTAAACGTGGACGACCGGCTGTGGACACCGTCCAGGTCCAGGCCACGCTGGCGATTTCAGGCCGGCGCCGCTGGGTATCGTGCGGCTAGGCGACGAGGAGGGCATCAGCAGATGCAGACGAACCAGCTCGACCGCACCAAGCTCCGGGAGCTAGCCGACCTCCGACCCCAGGGCGCCAAGGTCCTCAGCCTGTACCTCAACCTCGACCCGACCGAGTTCGCCGACCCCAAGGCGCGCAGCACCGAGATGCACTCGCTGCTCGACGAGGCCGACCGGCGCCTCCGCAACGGTCACAACCTCTCCCACGAGGAGAAGGTCCACCTGCGCGACGACGTCGCGCGCGTGCGCGAGTTCTTCTCGGGCCCCGACTTCTCGGCCAAGGGCGCGCGCGGGCTGGCCCTCTTCGTGTCCGGCCCGGCGGGCCTGTTCGAGGTGATCAAGCTGCCGCGGCCTGTCGACACGGGCGTCGCCATCAACGACTCCCCCTTCCTCGAGCCATTGACCGACATCGCCTTCTCCGGCAGCTGGGCGATCCTCCTCGTGAACCGGAAGATGGCCCGGATCCTGCGCGGGTCGCGGGAGCAACTGGAGGAGATCGACCGGATCTCGGACGACGTGCACGGCTGGCACGACCAGGGCGGCTGGTCCCAGGCGCGCTACCAGCGCGGGATCGAGAAGGAAACGCACGACCACGTGAAGCACGCCGGCGAGGTGCTCTTCCGCCGCTTCAAGCGCGCGCCGTTCGACAAGCTGCTGATCGGCTGCCCGGGCGAGATGTGCAGCGACGTGGAGAAGCGCCTCCACCCGTATCTCCAGGAGCGGATCGTCGGACGAATCGACGTCGACGTGGAGAACACCTCTCCCGACCAGGTGCTCGAGGCGGCTGCCGAGAAGATGGAGGAGGAGGACCGCAAGCACGAGCACGAGGTCCTGGAACGGTTGAAGGAAGGACTCGCGACCGGGGGCCGGGCAGCGGCCGGCCTGGACGACGTTCTCGACGCGCTCAATCAGCGCAAGGTCGAGGTGCTCATGTTCGAGCAGGGCCTGCGCTGCCCCGGCGTGGTCTGCCCGCAGTGCGGCTGGACGGGCGCCGAGGGCTCGACATGCGCGGCCGACGGCGCCGCCCTCGAAGACCGCGACGACGTGATCGAGGACGCGGTCCAGCTCGCGATCACGCAGTCAGCCGAGGTGATCCCCGTCCGCTACCACGAGAACCTGGACGGCAGCGGGTCGATAGCGGCGCTGCTGCGGTTCTAGGCGGCCGCCCCGCCACAAAGACATCAACGGCGGGCGACACCCCCGCCGCCCGCCGTCCCATCACTCTCAGAGTCAGTACCTACGCGCTCCGATTCGCCCGTCGAAGCCGTAGCCGCCGGTTGGGATCCCGGTCACGAGAACCAGGATCGCCGCGACGACGCCCACGACATACGGCAGGCCGACCGCGGAGCAGATCCAGAAAACAACTGCCGCGACGGCGATCGCAATAAGGGTGCCGAACAAGGCAGCCTCCTTTCCAACAGGAGGCATCCCCTCACCGGGTGGCGCGTAAACGCATTGCGACACACCCGCTAGATGTCGAGCGAGATTTGCTCCGGCGGGTACGTCAGGTGGTCATCCGATACGACCGCGAACGGCGTGAGCTCGTGCTCCGAAGTCGCCCCATCGGGTCCTATGTGGAGTACGCGCCAGCCCCGAACGAGCAGGGCGTCGGAGGTCAGCCGGCGGTGGCAGCGCCACCACAGACCCTCCGCGCACATCAAGGCGGTCGGAGAGACTCGGGCCAGCTCCTCCACGCGCGCGAGAGACTCGGCGAACTCCGGCGTGGCCATGTGGTCCGCGTAGCCCTGGAACTGCTCCTCGCGCCAGCCGCCGTTGACCGATCCGGGAACCGGTGAGCGCCGCCCTCCGAGCGCGCGCTCGTGCACGTACGAGATCCCCTCACCCGGCAATTCGAAGGCCAGCGACTCCGTGTTGAAGTGCGGATGCCGTCGCGAGCGCGGGTACGCGCGCACGTCGACGAGAGAGACAATCCCGTTGCGGCGCAGCAGCTCGACGAACTCCTCGAGCGCGTGAGTGGAGTGCCCCACGGTGAAGATGTCATCCTCGCGAGGACTCATGGCCACGAAGAAGCTAAGCGAGTACGACAAGAAGCGTGACTTCAAGAAGACGCCCGAGCCGTCGGGCAAGAAGCGCGCGAGCAGGAAGGCCAAGCTCCCGCGCTTCGTGATCCACGAACACCACGCCCGCAGCCTGCACTGGGACCTGCGCCTCGAGCGTGACGGCGTGCTCGTCTCCTGGGCCGTGCCCAAGGGCATCCCGCCGGATCCGAAGAAGAACCACCTCGCGGTCCACGTGGAGGACCACCCGCTCGACTACATCGACTTCGCCGGCGACATCCCTCAGGGCAACTACGGCGCCGGCACGGTGAAGATCTGGGACAAGGGCACCTACGAGACCGAGAAGTTCCGCGACGACGAGGTGATCGTCGTCTTCCACGGCGAGCGGCTGCAGGGCAAGTACGTCCTGTTCCAAACCAAGGGCAACCAGTGGATGATCCACCGCATGGACCCGCCCGCCGGCGGCGAGCGGGAGCCTCTGCCGGACAAGCTCACGCCGATGTTCGCCCGGCTCTCGGCCAGCCTTCCGCGCAACGAGAAGGACTACGGCTACGAGATCAAATGGGAC
>DATNBJ010000065.1:0-24927 GCA_035572055.1 Thermoleophilaceae bacterium
ACTGCCGATGCCCTGGACGAATGTTCGAGGCGACGTTCCGGGCATCGGCGGTCAAGCCTTGCGAGGCCTGGCTCCATAGAATCCCGCGCCGCGCATGCCCAAGCACGATGTCCTCGTAATCGGAGCCGGCCTCGCCGGCCAGCGCGCGGCCCTCGCTGCCGCGCAGTCGGGCGCATCGGTGGGGATCCTGTCCAAGGTCCATCCGGTGCGCTCCCATTCGAACGCGGCGCAGGGCGGCATCAACGCGGCGCTGGGCGCCGAGGACACCTGGGAATCGCACGCGTTCGACACCGTGAAGGGCTCGGACTACCTGGGCGACCAGGACGCGATCGAGATCATGTGCCGCGCCGCGCCTCAGGAGATCCTCGATCTCGAGCACCTCGGCGTGACCTTCCACCGCAACGAGGAGGGCAGGCTCGGCACCCGCGCGTTCGGCGGCGCGTCCGCTGCCCGCACCTACTACGTGGCGGACATCACCGGCCAGGCGATCCTGCACGTGCTCTACGAGCAGCTCATGAAGCACGACGAGATATTCCGCTACGAGGAGTGGTTCAACACCGCGCTCCTGCGTGACGACGAGGGTCAGATCGCCGGCGTGGTCGCGCAGAACATGCGCGACGGCGAGATCGAGCTGTTCGGGGCGAAGGCCGTGATCCTCGCCTGCGGCGGCAACGGCCAGATGTACAACCCGACCACCAACGCCCTGATCTGCACGGGCGACGGGATCGCACTGGCGTACCGCGCCGGCGCCCCGCTCATGGACATGGAGATGGTCCAGTACCACCCCACCACGCTCCAGGGCAACGGTTTGCTGATCACCGAGGGCGCCCGCGGCGAGGGCGCGCACCTCTACAACGCCCAGGGCGAGCGCTTCATGGAGAGGTACGCGCCCAACAAGCTGGAGCTCGCCTCGCGCGACGTGGTGTCGCGCGCCGAGCAGACCGAGATCAACGAGGGCCGCGGCTTCCCCGACGGCACCGTCGCGCTCGACATCACGGTGGTGCCGCGCAAGCGCATCCACGAAGCCCTGCGCGAGATCGTGAACGTGGGCCGCGACTTCGCCGGCGTGGACATCACCAAGGAGCCGATCCGCATCAAGCCCGGCAACCACTACGTGATGGGCGGCGTGAAGACCGACGTGGACGGCCAGACCTCGATCCCCGGCCTCTACGCCGCCGGCGAGGTGGCCTGCGTGTCGGTGCACGGCGGCAACCGCCTCGGCGCGAACTCGCTGCTCGACACGCTGATCTTCGGCGGCCGCTCCGGGCGGCACGCCGCGGAGCGGGCCAAGCTCATGGGGATGCCGAAGACCGCGCACTCCCAGCTCACCGACGAGGAGGCCAAGATCCGCGAGCTGATGAATCGCGACCGCACCGGCCGGCGCGTGTCCGAGATCAAGGCCGAGCTCGGCAAGACCATGGACAAGTACGCGGCCGTGTTCCGCGACGAGGACGGCCTGAACAACGGGCTCGAGATCGTGCGGCGGCTGAAAGAAGAGGCCAAGTCCGTGGCGATCGACGACAAGGGCAGCGTCTTCAATCAGGACCTCTACAGCGCGCTCGAGCTCGGCTACATGCTCGACAACGCGGAGTGCACCGTGGTGGGAGCGCTCGAGCGCAAGGAGAGCCGCGGCGCCCAGTTCCGCACCGACTACCCCGAGCGCAACGACGACGAGTGGCTGAAGCACATCGACCTCACCTACACGCCCGACGGCCCGGAGATCTCCTACTCCGAGGTGACGATCACGCAGTGGCAGCCCGAAGCCAGGACCTACTGATGCCCGAGTACACGCTCAAGATCCGCCGCTACAACCCCGAGTCGGGTCAGACGGCGTACTGGCAGAACTTCAGGGTGGACCTCGCGCCGGAGCGCTCGGTGCTCGACGGCATCCTCCAGGCGCGCAACGACCAGGACGGCTCCATCGGCATCCGCTGCTCGTGCCAGGCGGCCATCTGCGGCTCGTGCGGCGTCCGCATCAACGGCAAGTCGCGGCTGGCTTGCAACACGAAGATCGGCGAGGCGTCGGAGACCGCCGAGCAGCGCGGCACCGGCGCGATCGTGGTCGAGCCGATGGGCAACATGCCCGTGCTGAAGGACCTGATCGTGGACATGGACGCGGTCCACTGGAAGAAGGTCCAGCGCGTGGTCCCGTGGCTCCTACCCGCGGGCGAGCCGCCCGAGCGCGAGTACGTCGTGCCGGCCGAGGCGATGATCGACGTGACCCAGTCGATGGCCTGCATCCACTGCGGCGTCTGCGTTTCAGCCTGCCTGTCGCTCGAGGTCGATCCCGACTTCGTCGGCCCCGCCGCGCTGGCCAAGGCCTACCGCTTCGTGGGCGACCCGCGCGACGCGCACCCGGAGGAGCGCCTGAAGGACCTGGCCGAGGACCCGCACGGCATCTACGACTGCACCCACTGCTTCGCCTGCGTGGAGGTCTGCCCGAAGGACGTGGCGCCGATGAACCAGATCATGCGCCTGCGCCGGCGCGCGACCGGGGATTACGGCATCAAGGACTCGAACGCCGGCTACGGCCACGAGCACGCCTTCGTGAACATCATCGAGAAGTACGGGACGCTGCACGAGTCGCAACTGCTGCCGCGCTCGTTCGGGCAGGGCAGCCTGATCCGCTCGCAGGTCGACCCGAGCTCGCTGAAGAAGCTCGCCGGCTCCTTCCCCACGGTGGTGAACGGCTTGAAGTCGGGCAAGGTGTCGCCGGTGGCGGCCCTGATCCACCACAAGCTGCCGGACCAGAGCCAGGTGCGCCGCATCTTCAAGGAAGTGGAGTCGCGCGGCGAGCGAATCGAGTTGAACCTGTACATCGTCGGCGAAGGCGACAACGAGCCGGAGGAGGACGAGTGAGCATCAAGGTCGCCTACTGGCCCGGCTGCGTCTCGCGCGGGTTCACTCCCGAGCTGCACGGCTCGATGGCGCTGGTCGCCCCCAAGCTCGACATCGAGATGGTGGAGCTCGACCGCGCCAACTGCTGCGGCGCCGGCGTGATCGCCGAGCACAACCAGGAGCTGGTGGACAGCCTCAACGCGCGGACCTTCGCGCTTGCCCAGGGCGTCGACGGCGCCGCGGGCATGATGAACATCTGCTCGACCTGCCAGGGCGCGCAGTCGGAGTGCCAGGAGCGGCTCCACGCCGACGGCGAGTACCTCGACCTCATCAACGGCAACATCGCCCCCGAGGGGCTCAGCTACCGCAAGGACCCGGGCTGGTGGAACAAGAACTTCCTCTGGCTGCTGGTCGAGGAGATCGGCCTCGACGCGCTGCGCGAGAAGGTCGTCCGGCCGCTCGAGGGGCTGCGCGTCGCGCCGTTCTACGGCTGCTACATCGTGCGCCCGCAGTCGCGCCTCGGCTTCGACAAGTACCCCGAGCGCGACCGCTACATGG
Organism: Thermoleophilaceae bacterium; assembly: GCA_035572055.1. Taxonomy (GTDB): domain Bacteria; phylum Actinomycetota; class Thermoleophilia; order Solirubrobacterales; family Thermoleophilaceae; genus JAICJR01. Next base: position 3,397 of record DATNBJ010000065.1, read on the forward strand.
AGATGGTGATCGACGCGATCGGCGCCACGTCAGTGGACTACGCCGGCAAGCACAAGTGCTGCGGCTTCCCGCTGATCACGATGAACAAGACGACGTCGCTTCGGCAGGCCGGCCGCCACGTGGCGGACGCGATCGATGCCGACGCCGACTGCATGGTCACGCCGTGCCCGCTCTGTCACCTGAACCTCGACCTCCAGCAGCCTGACGCCGCCAAGTACGTGGAGCGTGACCTCGGGCTGCCGGTGCTGCACCTGCCCCAGCTCATCGGGCTGGCGGTGGGCCTCTCGCCCAAGGAGCTCGGGATGAACAAGCACGTCGTGAAGACGGGCGACGTGCAGCGCAAGATCGCGGCGCTGGCCGCGGCCTAAGCGGCCCGCCGCGCCTGGGCGACGGCGGCTTCGAGCCGCTTCAGGTCGATCCCGCGCTCTTGCAGGAGCCGGGCGGCCGTGCCCTGGTCGGCGCGCGCGATCCCGAGCAGGAGGTGCTCCGAGCCGATGAACCGATCGCCGAGCGCCTGGGCGCTCCGGAGCGACAGCTCGAGCGACTTCTTCGCGGCCGGCGCGAACGGGATGTGTCCCTCGCACTCGCGCCCGCGGGAGAGCGCGCCGGGACCGAACGTCTCCTCCACGCGCCGCTTGACCTCGTCGAAGTCGATGCCGAGGGTGGCCAGCGCGTCGGGATCGATCGCGCTCGGGCCGGCGTGGCGACGCGCATCGGCGCGCAGGTCGTCCGGCCCGGCGCCCATGTGGCGCAGGATGCGCCCGCCGAGCCCCTGCGGCTCGGCGGCCAGCGCGATCAGCAGGTGCTCGGTGCCGATGTGGCCGCTGGTCATGCCCCGGGACTCGCCCTCGGCGGCGGCGACCGCCTGGCGGGCCGCGTCGGTAAAGCGCTCGAACATCAGCCTCTCCCGTGCTTCTTGTGGACCGCCTGCTTGCTGACGCCGAGCGAGTCGGCGATCTGCTGCCAGGACCAGCCCTGCTTGCGGGCGCTCGCCACCTGGAGCCGCTCGAGGGACTCGAGCAGCGCGCGCAGCGAGGCCACGGCACGGAGTCCCACCGCGGGATCGGCGCTCGACACCTCGCCGGCGAGCTCGGTAGCCTCGTTCATGCTTGTCAACTTACATTGACGCCGCTATGTTGTCAACTCTTGTTGACTCGTCAATCGCGTACCCTGCGCGCGTGGAGAGCGCGGAATACCGGCAGGCGAGCCACGAGATCTGGAACAAGATGGCCGCCGGCTGGGAGGGCTGGAACGACTGGCTGTCCGACTCCACGCGCCCCGTCACCGACCAGATGGTCGAGGCGCTGGCGCCCCAGCCCGGCGAGACGATCCTCGAGCTGGCGGCCGGCGCGGGCGTGGCCGGCTTCCTTGCGGCGTCCCTGCTCGGCGGGGAGGGGCGGCTGATAATGACCGACTTCTCCGAGGAGATGGTGGAGGCGGAGCGCCGGCGCGGGGCGGCGCTCGGGGTGAGCGGAGTGGAGTACCGCGTGATGGACGCGGAGCAGATCGACCTCGAGGACGAGTCGGTGGACGGCGTGCTGTGCCGCTGGGGCTACATGCTCATGGCCGACCCCGCGAAGGCCCTGGGCGAGACGCGGCGCGTGCTGCGTCCCGGCGGCCGCCTCAGCTTCTCCGTCTGGGGCGCCCCCGAGGACAACAAGTGGGCGTCGGTGCCCGGCCGGATCCTCGTGCAGCGCGGCCACATGCAGCCGCCCGAGAGCGGCGCGCCCGGCATCTTCGCGATGGCCGATCCCAAGCGGATCGTGGAGCTCGTCACCGGCGCGGGACTCGGTCACCCGGACCTCGTCGAGGCTCCGGTGTCGTTCCACTTCGACAGCTTCGACCACTTCTGGCAGCACACGCTGGACATCGTGGGCGCCGTGGCGATGGTGCTTCAGAACCTCGACCCGCGCGAGAGCGCCGAGGTGCGCGAGGACGTGGAGACCGCGCTCGCGCCGCTGGCGAAGGACGGCGCTTACGACGTGCCCGGCGTCTGCATCAACGGCCTGGCGGCGCGCGCCTAGGGACCCAGCAGCCCCTGCAGGATGCCGAGCGCCGAGCGCGGGTTCACGTGGTGCTTCTGCTGGAACTTCTTGGCGTCGTCCTTGTCGGCGAGCGCCAGCACCAGCTCCTCGCGCGAGGAGCCGTAGCGGCAGGCGGCGCGGTCGAGCAGCGCCAGCGCCTGGCGCTGGATGAGCCCGGTGAGGCCGCCGGCCTCGGGCGTCTCGCGTTTCGCCGTGCACGGGTCCAGGATCGCCGGCGGCTTGGGCGCGATCGTGGTGTAGAGCACGCCGTATAGCGCGGGCGTCCCGATGGCGAGCACGCCCGCCACGGCCACCGTGGCCAGTCGCACGCCGATCACGAGCAGGATCGCGGCGAGGAATCCCGCGGCGCCCGCGATCAAGAAGGACGAGCGGAAGGCGTTCCCCACCGCTGTGACGAGCGTGTCGTCGGCGCGCTTGCCCAGCTCGTCGTAGGCCACCAGGTTCTCGCCGGAAAAGCGGTGGCGCTCGGCGGCCACGGCCTTGCGCAGGCCCGAGCGCGGCTGGTCGCTCTGGACTCCCGCGAGGAGCGCGGGCGCCAGCTTGATCTTGTCGAGCGGTGGCAGCGACGAGTCGAGCACCAGCGCCACGCCCTGCTCCCGCGCGTGCTCCGTGGCCACGTCGAGCTGGTGGGCGGCGATCGGCGCCGCCACCGCGAGGATGATCGCGATGCCCGCGTGGCGGATCGCCAGCAGACGGGCGGCGTCGCGGGGCGTGCGCTCGGGCAGCAGTCCGCCGGGAAGCGCGGTGAGCGCGAGTCCCATACCCACGCCGGCCAGGGTCTGCGGCGGCACCGTCCACCAGAGCGACGCCCCCGGCAGCCACGCCAGCGCCAGCACGCCGCCACCCACCATCGCGCAGCCGGACGCGGCCCGCACCGGCTGCTCGCCCTGGATCCGCGCGCCCGCGATCGCGCCGAGCGGAATCACCGTCACCGCTATCGCCGCGCGCAGCGGGCTCACGTTCCAGCCGGCGACGAGCAGGAGCACCAGCAGGAACAGCACGGCGGACAGCGCGGCCGACACGAGGCCGAGCGCCAGCGCCGGGCGCAGCGGCTCGGGCGTGGCCTCGTCCGGCTCGTCGACCCGCGGCTGGGTGGGGCCGGCGAGCACGGCCACCGCGCCGGCCACCGCTATCGGCACCTGGAACACGAAGATCGCCCGCCAGCTGAACGCCTGGGTGAGGATGCCGCCCGCCACCGGACCAAGCGCCGTGGCGAACACGGCTGCGGCCACCCACAGCCGCCGCCCCTGGCCCTCTCCCCCGCCGAGCAGCTCGAACGCCACCGCCAGGCCCGCCGCCCCGCCCAGCGCCTGGAGGCAGCGCGCCACGAGCAGCAGCGGCATGCTGTCCGCCGAGGCGCAGACCACGCCGGCGGCGGCGAGCAGCCCGAACCCGGCGGCCCCTAGGACGCGGGTGCCGTGACGCGCGGCAACGCGCTCGAGCGGCACGAGCGCGATGGCCAGCACCGCGGTGTAGACGCCGATCACGGCGGCCACGCCCTCCACGCTCGTGTTGAGGTCGCGGAGGATCTCGGGCAGCGCCAGGGTGACGATCGAGGCGTCCGCCAAGGCGACGCCCGCGGCCACGGCGAGCACTACTGCACGCGGGTTCACTGTCGCGAGGCTACGAGGGAATCGTCTGGAGCGTCCCGTCGAGGCCGCCGAGGAGCGCCTCGTTGGCCATGTTGAGGAACAGACCGTGCTCCACCACGCCGACCACGGCTTTGAGCCGGACGGCGAATTCCCCGAGGTGGCCCGCCCGCGGCACCGCGCAGTCCAGGATCACGTGGCCCTCGTCGGTGATGAAAGGCGTGCCATCGTCGAGGCAGCGCACGTCGGCCGCGGACACCACCCCGTCGAGCAGGCGCGCCAGGGTGGTGCGCCAGCCGAAGCGCACCACCTCGACCGGAACAGGCCAGTGCTCGCCGATCCGCGAGACCAGCTTGTCGGTCTCCGCCACGACCACGAAGCGCCGTGCCGCTGCGACCACCAGCTTCTCCCGCAGCAGCGCGCCGCCGCCCCCCTTGATCAGGTTGAGGTCGCCGTCGAGCTCGTCGGCGCCGTCTATCGCCAGGTCGAGCGTCCCAGCGTCATCCAGATCGAGCAGTTCGACGCCGGCCTTTCGGGCCAGCTCCTCGGTCTGGCTCGACGCGGCCACGACGCTCAGCGGCACGTCGTCCGGCCAGCGCTCGCAGATCGCCTCGAGCACCTTCCAGACCGCTCGCCCCGAGCCGAGGCCGATGATCATGCCCGGCTCGATCCGCTCGACTGCCGCGGCGGCCGCAGCCCGGCGCGCGGCGTCCTTGGGATCGGTCACGCCGCGCATCCTACGACCGCGACGTGACCGATTCAGGCCCAAGAAACGAGAAAACCGACTAGGTGGGCTAGTCGGTCTCTCGCGGTGCTAGGCGTACCCCAATTCCGCCCTGTGGAAAGCTTGGTCCCTGCCTTCCCCTCCGGCCTTTCCCTGGCCGGTGTGTGAATGAATGGTGCCCGCCGGGCGGCCGTCCCACATCCCCTCGGGCGAGTGATTTGCGGGGGATCTTTCGTGGTAGCGGGGGAGGACTAAAAGAGGTAGCCCGGGGGGATAACCCGGGGGATGCCTATCTCCCCCGTCCTCCCCCCTGATCGGTAGACTGGCTCGACTGTGCCGGCGGGGGTGACAGTTGTGGCCGCTGAGTTCGAGGACCTCGTGAAGGTCGGACTGCGGCAACTCATCTCGGCTGAGGACGCTCTGGAGCTGGTCGCTTCGGACGTTCCGCTGTCCGACCTGAGCGACGCGATCGAGGAGCACTCGCCCGACGTGGCGCTGCTGAACTTCGGCTCGCTGCCCTCACCCGCGACCGTCCACGAGCTGCACGAGCGCTACCCCGACACGCGAATCGTGGTGCTCGCGAACCGGCCAACGGCGGCCGAGTGCAACCAGATGCTCTCGTTCGGAGCCACGGCCTGCATCTCCAAGGAGACGCAGGGACGCGACATCATCAACGCGATCCACCTGGCGTCGCGGGGCATGTATGTGATGCCGCGCTCGGCGAGCAGCGGGCTGGTGGAGAGCAACGGTGTATCCCGGCCGGGGCCCGATCTGCTGACCTCGCGGGAGGCGGGCGTGCTCGAGCTGCTGCAGGAGGGGCGCACGAACGCGGAGATCGCGCACGAGCTCTCGATCGGGATCGAGACCGTCCGCACCCACGCGCGCAACATCTACCGCAAGCTCGGCATCTCCTCGCGGCGAGATCTGGCTTCGCTGTCGCGCACGAAGCTTCACGCGTAATCAGCGCGCGCCGCGACGGCGCTCCCTACTCTTCGCCGCGCCAGGGGTACCACGACGCGTTTTGCGGAGGACGCGGATGAGCGAGCTGTTGGATCCGGAGGGCGCGGAGCGCCTCGAGCAGGAGCACCCGGACGAGTACATGCGCCGGCGCGAGTTCCTGACCCGCACCGCCATGGCGGCGGGGCTCACGGCGGGGATGGCCGGGGTGCTGCCCGGCGGGACGATCATGGCCGAGGCAGCGCGCAGGCAGCGGCGGGTGAAGCTGCCCTCGCCGCGCAACATGCCCGTCGACACGTTCGTGATCCTGATGATGGAGAACCGCTCGTTCGACCACTACCTCGGCTGGATGCCGCACGCCGACGGGCGGCAGGCGGGCCTGAGCTACGTCGACAAGAGCGGCCACACGCTCGCCACCCGGCCGCTGGCGCCGGACTGGCAGGGCTGCGGCTTCAACGATCCGGACCACTCCTGGGAGGGCGGCCGCACCCAGCTGAACGACGGCGCCTGCGACGGCTTCCTGCGCTCCGGCGGCAACGACGCGCTGTCGATCTCCTACTACCGCGAGAAGGACCTGGGGTTCCTGCCGGCGGCGGCGCAGGAGTTCACCACCTTCGACCACTTCCATTGCTCGCTGATGGGCCCGACCCTGCCCAACCGCGAGTACATGCACGCCGCGCAGTCCTACGGGGTGATCACGAACGACTTCCCGACACCGCCGGGCTTTCCGGACACGACGATCTTCGCCTCGCTCAAGAAGGCCGGCGTGAGCAACCGCTACTACTTCTGCGACGTGCCGGTGTCGGCTCTCTGGGGCGCGCCGGGGCTCGCGCGGTCGAGCCGCATCGAGGAGTACTACGCGCGCTGCGCCACCGGCACGCTGCCGCACGTCTCCTTCGTCGATCCCAACTTCGGCGGCAGCGTCGGCGAGGACCCGGGCATCTCGGGCGACGAGCACCCGCACGGCGACGTGCGCACCGGGCAGGCGTTCATGTCCGACGTGGTGCACGCGTTCATGGAGTCGCCGCAGTGGAAGCGGGGCGCGCTTTTCATCATCTACGACGAGTGGGGCGGGTTCTTCGACCACGTCCCCTCGCCGCGGGTGCCGGACATGCGCAACTCGCCCGACGTCAACAAGGACTTCGGGCTGATGGGCTTCCGCATCCCGGCCGTGCTGGTCTCACCGTGGGCCAAGCGCCACCACGTGAACCACTCGACCTACGCGTTCGAGTCGATCCTCAAGCTGATCGAGTACCGCTTCGGCCTGGCGCCGCTGAACAAGCGCGACGCCAACGCGACCAACATCGGCCTGGCGTTCGACTTCGACTCCAAGCCGCGGCTCGACCGGCCGATACTGCCGGACCCGCCGATGGTGGTGAGCCAACCCTGCGCCGCCGGCGGTCTCAACTCGCCGATGGTGGCGCCGGCGCCGCACGACCTGTTCGAGATGGTCACGAGCGGGTACCTGGACAAGCTCGGATTCGAGTACAAGCAGCCCACGCTCGGCTCGATCGTGCGCCAGCCGGACGCGCTGCGGAAGGCGTACGTGGCCGGGTAGCGCCGCGCTGTAACGTGCGGCTCGTGGTGGAGAACCCTCACCACGGCCGCCGCTGGTACATCCTGGCCCTGCTCGGCACCGCGCAGCTCATGGTGGTGCTCGATGCGACGGTGGTGAACATCGCGCTGCCGTCGGCGCAGAAGGCGCTCGGGTTCTCGGACGGCGAGCGGCAGTGGATCGTTACCGCGTACTCGCTCACGTTCGGCAGCCTGCTGCTGGCATTCGGTCGCGTAGGTGACCTGTTCGGCCGCAAGCTCACGCTGCTGATCGGGCTCGTGGGGTTCAGCGTGGTGTCGGCGATCGCCGGCGCCTCGCAGACCTTCGGCGTCCTGGTGGCCACCCGCGCGCTGCAGGGCGCGTTCGGGGCGCTGCTCGCCCCGTCGGCGCTCTCGCTCCTCACCACAACCTTCACCGACCCGCGGGAGCGCGGCACCGCGTTCGGGATCTTCGGGGCCGTGGCCGGTGGCGGCGGCGCGCTGGGGCTGCTGCTGGGCGGCGTGCTGACCGAGTACCTGTCCTGGCGGTGGTGCCTGTACGTGAATGTGCTGATCGCGGTGCCGGCGATCTTCGCGGCCATCGTCCTGCTCACCAACCAGGTGCCGCCGGAGCGGCCGAAGTTCGACTGGCCGGGAACGTTCGCCGCCACGCTCGGTTTGTTCGGGATCGTGTTCGGCTTCTCGCAGGCCCAGCCGCGCGGGTGGAGCGATCCGGTGACGCTCATATCGCTCGCGGTGGGCGTGCTGCTCCTGGTGGCGTTCGCGTTGATCGAGCGCCGCTCGCAGCACCCGCTGCTCCGCCTGCGCATCGTGCTCGACCGCAACCGCGGCGGCTCCTACCTGTCGGTGCTGATCTCGGGCGCCGGCATCTTCGCGGTGTTCCTCTTCCTCACGTTCTACCTCCAGAACAATCGCGGCTGGAGCCCGGTGACCACCGGACTCGCGTTCCTGCCGATGGTCGCCATGATCGTCGTCGCCTCGACCACGTCCAACGCCATCCTGCTCGCGAAGGTGGGCCCGCGGCCGCTCGTGTTCACCGGCATGCTGCTGGCGGCCTGCGGCATGCTGATCCTCACCCAGCTCAAGGTGGACTCGAGCTACGCGGGCCACATCCTCCCGGCGCTGCTCATCACCGGGCTGGGGCTGGGCCTGATCTTCGCGCCGGCGATCAACACGGCGACGCTGGGGGTGGCGCCGAGCGACGCCGGCGTGGCATCCGCCACGGTGAACAGCTGCCAGCAGGTGGGCGGGTCAATCGGGACGGCGTTCCTGAACACGATGGCCACCACGGCGACGGCGAGCTACCTGAGCGGCAAGATCGCCACCCCAGCGGTGACCGCGCAGGCCGCGCTGCACGGATACACCGTCGCCTTCTGGTGGGCGGCGGGCATCTTCGCGGTGGGCGCCGCGGTGGCGCTTCTGCTGCGCCCCGGTGTGAGCCGGCCGAGCGCGGAGCCGGTTCCGGTGGCGGCCTGACCATGCTGATCACGATCTCCGCCTCCTACGGCGCCGGCGGCAGCTGGATCGGCCCGCAGGTGGCCGAGCGGCTGGGCTACCGCTTCATCGACCGCGCGATCCCGGTGCAGGTGGCCGAGCGGCTGGGCGTGCCGGAGGAGCACGCCGCGGCTCACGACGAGGCCGCGGCCTCCCGGCTCGCGTATCTGCTCTCGCGCCTGCCGAACACCTCGGGCGCCGTGCTGCCCGAGGTCACCAACGACGCCTTCTGCCGCGAGACCGAGGCGCTGCTGCGCGAGCTGGCCGACGAGGGCGACGCCGTGGTCCTGGGCCGCGCCGCCGCGATCGTCCTGTCCGACCGCGGCGATGCCCTACACGTACGGCTCGACGGTCCCGAGGAGGCGCGGATCCTCCAGGCCATGCGCGTGGAGGAGATCGGCGAGGAGGAGGCCCGGACGCGCCAGCGGGAGTCGGACCGGGCGCGGACGGCCTACGTCAAGCACTTCTACAACGCCGACCCGCGCGACCCGCGGCACTACCGGCTCGTGATCGACTCCACGGCAATCCCGCTGACCCGGTGCGTGGAGCTGATCCTGCTCGCCTCAGGCGGCGGGAGCTGAGCGCAGCAGCGAGCGCTCGTTCAGCAGCTCCGCGAGCTGCACGGCGTTCGTGGCCGCGCCCTTGCGCAGGTTGTCGCCCACCACCCAGAGGTTCAGGCAGCGCTCGTGCGAGGGGTCGCGGCGGATGCGGCCCACGAGCACCTCGTCGCGGCCGGCGGCGTCGATCGCCAGCGGGTAGAGCCCATTGCCCGGATCGTCGATCACGACCACGCCGGGCGCCGACGAGAGCAGCTCGCGGCACTCCTCCGGCGAGAGGTCCTCGCGCGTCTGCACGTTGATCGACTCCGAGTGCCCGGTGTAGACCGGCACGCGCACGCAGGTGGCGGAGATGCCGATGTCCTGTCTGCCGAGGATCTTGCGCGTCTCGGCCATCATCTTGCGCTCCTCGGTGGTGTAGTCGTCGCCGTCCTTGAAGCGCTCGACCTGCGGCACCACGTTGAACGCGATCTGGTGCGGGTAGACCGTCGGCGACGGCAGCTCCTTGGCCTCGAGGATCGCCAGCGCCTGGTCGTGCAGCTCCTCCACCGCTCGCTGCCCGGTGCCGGACACCGACTGGTAGGTGGAGATCACGAGCCGCTCGATGCCCACGGCGTCGAGGATCGGCTTCAGGGCGACCACCATCTGCATGGTCGAGCAGTTGGGGTTGGCGACGATCCCGCCGTGACCGTCGAGCGCCTCCGGGTTGACCTCGGAGACCACCAGCGGCACGTGGTCGTACATGCGCCAGAAGGACGAGTTGTCCACGACCACCGCGCCGGCATCGGCGAACTGCTGCGCCCAGGCCTCGCTGATGGCGCCGCCGGCCGAGAAGAGAGCGATGTCGAAGCCCTGGATCGACTCCGGGCTGAGCGCCTGAACCGGCAGGTCCTGCTCGCCCCAGTCGATCTTGCGCCCCGCCGAGCGCTCGGACGCGAACGGCACGACCTCGTCGGCGGGGAAGGCGCGCTCCCGCAGGATGCCGAGCATCGTGGATCCCACGGCGCCCGTGGCGCCCACCACCGCGACCCTCACGACGCCACCGAAATCGGCTCGTCCTGCACGTCCTCGTCCTCGTCGAGGCCGAAGGCCCGCGCCCATGCCTTGACCGCGGTGACCACGTCGGCCTCGCGGATCACGCACGAGATCTTGATGGGCGAGGTGGAGATCATCTCGATGTTGATGCCGGCGTCGCCGAGCACGGTGAACGCCCTCGCGGCAACGCCTGGATGACTCTTCATTCCAGCGCCGATGAGCGAAACCTGCGCCATCGCCGGATCGGTGACGACCGCGCCGAAGCCCAGCTCCTCCTTGATCGACTCGAGCGTGTCGCCCGCCAGCAGCAGATCGGCGCGCGGGACCGTGAACGACATGTCCGCGCTGTGCCCCTCGGTCTCGGGCTCGTTCTGGATGATCAGGTCGACGTTGACGTTGGAGTCGGCGAGCGCGGTGAGCACGCGGCCCGCGACGCCCGGCACGTCGGGCAGTCCGGTGAGGGTCACACGTGCCTCGTCCGTGGAGTGGGTGACCGCGGTGACGAGCGGCCGTTCCATCGTTTCCTCTTCGGTCAGCACGTAGGTTCCCTGTCCTTCCTCGAAGCTCGAACGGCAGTGGATTCGGACCCCGTGGTTGCGCGCGTACTCCACGGAGCGTAGCTGCAGGACCTTTGCGCCGGAGGCCGCCATCTCGAGCATCTCCTCGAAGGAGACGAACGGCAGCTTGCGCGCGCCCGGCACCACCCGCGGGTCGGCGCTGTAGACGCCCGAGACGTCGGTGTAGATCTCGCAGAGGTCGGCCTTCAGCGCCGCCGCCAGCGCGACCGCGGTGGTGTCGGACCCGCCGCGCCCGAGCGTGGTGACGTCCGACGAGCCCCTCGACACGCCCTGGAAGCCCGCGACCAGCACGACCTTCTCCTGGTCGAGCGCCGTGCGGATGCGGTCGGCCTTCACCTCGATGATGCGCGCCTTGGTGTGCGAGGTGTCGGTGACGATGCCCGCCTGCGAGCCGGTGAGCGAGATGGCCTCGTACCCCAGGTCGTTGATCACCATCGCCGCCAGCGCGCAGGAGATGCGCTCGCCGGTTGAGAGCAGCATGTCCATCTCCCGCGGGTGAGGACGCTCGGACACCTCGTACGCCATCGCCAGGAGCTCGTCGGTGGTCTTGCCGCGCGCGGACAGCACCGCCACCACGCGTCGGCCCTCCTCGCGGGCGGCCACGATCCGGCGCGCCGCGCGCTTTATGCGCTCGGCGTCGGCCACGGACGTGCCGCCGAACTTCATCACGACGGTCTCGGCGGGTGCTGGAGCGGCGTCGGACACGGCGCTGAAAGATAGCTTTCGCGCCTTGCGCAGACCCAATTACGGGCGGCGCCGCCTGATCGCCGCGATCGTCGTGCTGGTGGCCGCCGCCGGCGTCGTGGCCGGGGTGAAGAGCCTGGCGCGGGATTCACGCGTCAAGCCGCCCAAGACCGCTGCCACCGGACCCACCGGATCGGCGTCGAAGACGTCGTTCCTCCAGCGCGTCGTGCCGGCCGCGAAGGAGATCGCACCGGACGCGCCGCGCAGCGTCAGCAACCTGGCCAGCCGGCTGCCGCTCGAGCGCAGGGTGGCCCAGCTCTTCCTCGTGGGCTTCACGGGCACCGGCACGAACGCGACCGTCTTCTCCGAGCTGGCCCAGCGCGACCTCGGCGGGATCGTGTTCCTCGCCGACAACTACACGGGCCCGCGGCAGCTCGCGGCGCTCACGGCGTTCGCCAAGCGGGTGGCCCGCCGCCACAGGCGCGTGCCGCCCTGGCTCTTCACGATCCAGGACGGCGGCGAGTTCTCCGAGCTCGCGGGCCTGCCGCCCGCGGACGCGCCGTCCGCCGTCTCGGACGTGCAGCGAGCGGCGGCCGAGGCGAGCCAGGCCGCGCGATCGCTGCACCAGCTCGGCATCAACGGCGTGCTCGGCCCGGAGGCCGACGTGGACACCGACCCGGGCGGTCCCTACACGCGCATCGCGTTCTCCAATGACCCGGACCAGGTGGCCCAGTTCGCGGCGGCAAGCGTCCGCGCCTACACGCGCCGGCACATGTTCACCGCGCCCAAGCACTTCCCCGGCCTCGGCGCCGCGGACAATCCGACCTCCGACGGCTCGGCAACGGTGGGCCTGCCGCTCGACGCGCTGGCCACCCGCGACCTCGTGCCGTTCAAGGCGGCGCTCGACGCGGGCTCGCAGGGAGTGCTGATCGGCCATGGGCTGTACACGAGCGACAACTTCGCCACCCCCGCCTCGCAGTCGACCGCGCTGATGCAGGACCTCCTGCGGACCAACATGCGCTTCGACGGGGTGGCCGTGACCGACGACCTGGAGGCGTCCGCGATCACCGACACGCAGACGGTGCCGAACGCCGCCGTCGCCTCGATCGAGGCCGGCGCGGACATGGTCTACATCTCGGATCCTGCCGACCAGGAGGCCGCATATCAGGCCGTGCTGAACGCGGCGAAGAGCGGCCAGATCCCGGGCAGCCGCCTGGACGCGGCGGTGCTGCACATCCTGCTGGCGAAGGAGAAGCTGCGCCTGGTCGGCTGAATTGGGCCCTCAGGACCCTGGCCGTGGTCGATCGCGGGGGCTGATGGGTTGCGTCCGAACCCTTGTCGCCGGTGCCGGCACGAACGCCGGCCAGATCCTTCAGACGCTCAAGTAGTCGATCGAAGCGCACGCCAAGCTCTCCGAGCCCGGCTGGTTCGCTCAAGATTCCCCGCCCGCAACCGAACCCTCGGGTATGAGTCGCGTTCGCGTACTCGTCGCCGACGACGACTACGACGCCCGGGGCCTGCTCCAGGTCTATCTGCAGGGCGACCCCCAGCTCACCCTCGTGGGCGCGGCCGCCGATGCCGACGGCGCGATCGAGCTCGCCCGCGAGCACCGCCCCGACACCGCGATCCTCGACGTGCACATGCCCGGCGGCGGTGGCGTGCGCGCCGCCCGCGAGATCCGGGAGATCTCACCCGAGACCAGCATCATCGCCCTGTCCGCGATGGACGATCGCGCCAGCGTGCTCGACATGCTCGACGCCGGTGCGGTCTCCTACGTCGTGAAGGGCGCCACGCGCGAGCAGATCATCGACACCCTGCGGCGCGGACTCGACGCGCACAGGAAGCTGAACACCTAAAGCTGGAGGCGCCCGCGCAGGGCCTTGCCGAGCGTTATCTCGTCCGCGTACTCGAGGTCCGCCCCCACCGGCAGTCCGCTGGCCAGGCGCGTGACGGCCACGCTGGGCGCCCGCCCGCGCAGCTCCTCGGCTATGTAGAGCGCGGTGGCCTCGCCCGTGGTCGTGGAGTTGGTGGCCACCACGACCTCGCGCACGCCGCCGCCGTCCACGCGTGTGAACAGCTCGGCCACGCGAATGTCCTCGGGATCGACGCCGTCGATCGGGGACAGCGCGCCGCCGAGCACGTGGTAGCGCCCGTGGAACTCGTTGGTCCGCTCGATGGGGATCACGTCGCTCGGCTCCTCCACCACGCAGATCACCGCGCCGTCGCGGCGCTCGTCCTCGCAGATCCGGCAGCGCGGCCCGACGGCGAGGTTGAAGCAGGTCTCGCACTGGCCCACCTGCTCCTTCACCTCCTTGATCGCCGCGGCCAGCGCCAGCGCCTCCTCGTCGGAGGCGCGCAGCACGTGGAAGGCCAGGCGCTGCGCCGTGCGCTGCCCGATGCCGGGCAGCCGGGCGAGCTCCGTAATCAGGCGGTTGACCGGGGGTGCGAGCAAGGGAGGGTGAGGTTAGCCACGCGGTCGGCGAACGAGCTCGAACCGGAGCCGCTGCCAGGGGGCCGCGTCGAGCGCGGCATGAAGCGCGGCTTGCTCCTCGAAGCGTCCGTTGAGGCGGCGGGCCTCGGCCTGCACGCTCAGCGAATCGCGTGTGAACGGCCAGGGGTCGAGCTCCACGCGCCCGCCGCCGAGCGCCTTCAGCTCGAGCGTGGTCAGGCGGTCTGCTGCCGGCACCTCCTCGAGCTTGATCTCCTCCCACCCCAGGCAGAGCGCCAGCGACATGCTGTCCCACACGCGCACGAGCAGGTGATTGCGCCGCACCTCGTCGGGATCGGCACCGAGCGTGTCGAGCAACTCGCGCTGAAACTCGCGCTCCGACTCGAGGAAGCGGCGCTGCAGGTCTGGATCCGCGCCGTGCGGCCAGTAGCGCTCGAACAGCCCGGTGCCGTGCATCGACACGAGCACCGCCGCGTAGCGGCTCTGGGTGACGAGCCGGGCGGCCGCACCCGACCAGAGCGCGATCTTCGGCTCGATCGGCAGGTCGATGAACGTGTGGGGCAGGCCGGTGTCCGGGTTGAGCGCCGGCCGCCGGTCCCACTCGGACCAGCCGACGTCGTGCTGCTCGGCGCCGAGGCAGACCTCCTCCCACGGCTCGACCGTGCCGAAGTCCGCGTTGCCCCACGCACGCGCGAGCTGCCCCGAGATCCAGGCGTGCGACGGCTGGCCGATCGCGAGCGCCGACCCGTCGTCCTCAGTGCGGATCAGCACCGGGCGCCGCTCAGACGGCTGGTTCCGGCCTGTTCGGTAACAGCGAGAGGGCGAAGTACGAGGCGGTCGAGGCCGCGAGGATCGCGAACATGATCGTCATGACCTTGTCGACCTTCCATGCCGCGACCATGTTCAGAACGCAGCAGAGCGTGATCAGCAGTGCCCCCGGGATCGCCTGCCTCATGGCGATCACGACCAACGCCGCGATCAGGATGACCAGAGCGGCGACAGCGAAGATCAGCAGGTCGTGCTGCTTGTGCGTGACGCACGTCGGGGTGTCGCAGGGACCGAGCTGAAGACCGAGACCGGCGGCCCAGATCGTCGGCGTGAGCAGGACCAGCCCCATCGCGCACAGGAACCGGTCACCCCGGGTGCGCGAGAACAAGAACCACCCCACAGGGATCGTGACGACGACTCCGAAGATGAAGACGGCCCAGCCCATGCGCGGAAGTGTAATTCGCTCCGCGCGACTAGAACCCTGGTAGGCCCAGGCCGCCCAGACCCTCGAGCCCGCCGAGACCGCCCATCGCGCCGCCGAGCCGCTTCTCCGCGAGCTCCTGCGCGGAGCGAATCGCCTCGTTGACGGCCGCCAGCACGAGGTCCTGGAGCAGCTCCACGTCCTCGGGATCCACCGCCTCGGGGTCGATCCGGACCTCGCGCAGCTCCAGCGCGCCGGTGATCTTGACGGTCACCGTGCCGCCCCCCGCGCTGGCCTCCACGACCTCGTTCTTCAGGTCCTCCTGCGCCTTGGCCATGTCGGCCTGCATCTGCTGGACCTGGCGCATCATCTGGTTCATGTTGGGCTGCTTGGGCATCGCGCTCACTCTTCGCTGTCGAGGACCTCTGTTGCACCAAAGTCTTGCCGAAGCCGCTCGAGTAGCTGCTCTTCGCTGATGCCCTCGGCGTTCACGGACTCACCGTCGCGCAACTCGTAGACCACGTCGAACGGATGCCCGGTGAGCGTGCGGATCGCCTTTGCGGGCAGGTCGCGCTTGCGCTCCACCGTCTTCTTGGCGAACGCCGACTCCTCGCCGAAGGCGACGGTGAGCCGGCTGCCGTCGAGACCGACGGGACGTGCGTTGGCGAGCGAGGCGCCGACCATCTGGTTCTCCTCACAGACCGCCTCGACCACCGCCGGCCACAGGGCCTTGAGCTGGTCGAAGTCGAGCGCCGGTGCGGCCTCGTCCGGGGCGGCGTCCGCCACCGCCGCGACCGCGGCGGCCTCGGCTCGCTGCGCCGCGCGCTCCGGTGGCGAGGCGGTCGCGCGCTCCGGTGGCGAGGCGGTCGCGCGCTCCGGCGGCGAGGCGGCCGCGCGCGGGGGGTCGGGCGGCTCGGGCTCGCTCTGGCGCTCGGGCTGAGGCGCGACCTCGGGCGGCTTCGTGGGCGCCGGTCGTGGCGACGCGGCGTTGCCGCCCCCGCCGACGCTCTGCTCGAGCCGCTCGACGCGAGCGGCGAGCGCCTGGAGCGACCCGTCGGACTGCGGCTGCGTGGCCTTGAGCAGCGCTATCTCGAGCTGGATGCGCGGGTCCGATCCGTCCTTCACCGCGGTCAACGCCGCCGCCAGCAGGTCGATGGCGCGCAGCACCTCGGCCTGGGAGATGCGCTCGGCCTGCGACTGCAGCCGGTCGGTGTGCTCCGCCGTGACCGCGAACGACTCCGGCACGTCGCCGAGCGTCTGCACCACGAACAGGTGGCGCAGGTGAGCGGCCAGCTCGCGGATGAACTGGGTGAGGTCGCGCCCCGACGCCGACAGCTTCTCGACCGCCATCAGGGCGGCCTTCGGGTCGTGGTCGGCCAGCGACTCGGCGGCGTCGAGCACGATCTCGGCGTCGGCCACCCCCAGCACCTCGAGCACGTCCTCGAGCTTCACCTGGGAGCCGCCGTAGGTCACGAGCTGCTCGAGCGTGCCGAGCGCGTCGCGGAAGCTGCCGGTGGCCGAGCGGGCGATCATCGTTACCGCAGGGTCGGGAACCTCGATCTGCTCCTCGGCCGCGACCTTGCGCAGCACGCCGGCGATCTGCTGGAGCGAGGGACGGTGGAAGTCGAAGCGGTGGCAGCGGTCCACGATCGTGGCCGGCACCTTGTGCGCCTCGGTCGTCGCAAGCACGAACACCACGTGCGCGGGCGGCTCCTCGAGCGTCTTCAGGAACGCGTTCCACGCCTGCGTGGAGAGCATGTGCGCCTCGTCGAGGATGTAGACGCGGCGGCCGCCGCCCATCGGCGTGAGCGCCACGTTCTCGCGCAGCTCGCGGATGTCGTCGACCGAGTTGTTCGACGCCGCGTCCATCTCCACCACGTCGAGCGAGGTGCCACGAGCGATCGCCTGGCAGGCGGGATCGTCGGGCGAGAAGTCCACGCGCGGCCCGCCCTCGCAGTTGAGGGCGCAGGCCAGGAGCTTCGCCATGCTGGTCTTGCCGGTGCCGCGCGAGCCGACGAACAGGTACGCGTGGTGCACCTTGTCCAGCTCGACCGCGTTCCGCAGCGTGCGGACGATGTGCTCCTGCCCCACCACGTCGTCGAAGGTGCGTGGGCGGTGGCGGCGGTAGAGGGAGAGCATCGGAGGAGCACCCATCCTAGCCATGCTCCGGACGGCCGGTCCGGCCGGGTCAGGCGTGCCCGAGGATGACCACCACGAGCAGGAAGAACGTGACGATCGCCATCGCGGCCAGGCCGCGCACGAGCCAGTCGGCCCCCCGTTTCGCCGTCGCCGGTTCGACCAGCGGGGCGCCGGTGCCGCGGCCCAGAGCGGAGTCGCGCTCGGCCTCGGCGGACAGGCGCCGGGTGAGCGCGTCGTTGCGCTCGTCCACCGCCGCGTCGCGTTCGAGGGCGGCCTGCTCGAGCTCCCGCCTGGTCTTCTCGCGCTGGCGCAGCGCGGCGTCGCGCTCGCGGGTGAGCTGCTGGATCTGCTCGTGCTGCTCGCGGGCGACTTGCTCGAGACCAGCCTCGCGGCCAAGCGTCTCCTCGGTGACCTTCGCGGCGGCCGCCGCCTGGCCGGCCTCGGCGGCGTCACGCGCGCGGGTGGTTTCGGCGAGCTCCTCCCGGAGGCGGTCGCGCTCGCGGATGGCTTCGTCGCGCTCGCGCCTCGCGGTGGCCAGCTCGGTCCCGGCGACCGACAACTCGTTCTTCAGCCGGGCGTGCTCCGCCAGCAGCTGGTCGCGATTCGCCTGAAGCGCCGCGGTGGTCTCGCGGAGCTCGGCGGCCTCCTCCTCGAGCCGGCGCGAGCGCAAGCGCTCGCGCTCGTAGCGCTGGGTCACCGACGGCTTCTTGCCCGGACGTGCGGGAGGCTCGGGCGCGAGCTCGACCACCACGCTCGGCGCCACCGCCAGCTCGATCTGACCCGGGTCGGGCGAGTCGCCCTGCCACGGGAACGCGGCCGTCCAGTCGCCGCCCTCCTCGGCCGCCCACGGCTTGTGCTCGAGCACGGCAAGCAGGTTGCGCTCGCCGTCCTCGGTCCTCACGGTGAGGGACGGACGCATGAAGCGCAGGCCGCGGACGCCGGACCAGCGGCCCGTCACCTCCAGCCGGTTCTCGTCGGTCACCTCGAAGCGTTCGAGCTCGAAGGCGGCCCGCACGCCGCTCGGACTCACGGGAAAGAGGGTACCTTCCGCCGCGATGAGCCGGTCGCGCACGGTGCTGCCCGACGCGCTCGCCGCCGGGCTGATCGGGCTCGCGATCTTCGCCTGGTTCGGCAACGCGTTCCTGAACTACGACACGTTCTACTCCCTCGTCTGGGGTAGCGATTTGGCGCACGGGCGCACGCCCGACTACCAGGTGCCGTTCGCCCCGACACCGCACCCGCTGGCGATGGTGGTGGGGATTCCGGCGTCGCTGTTCGGCAACGCGGGCGAGGGGATCATGCTCGCGATCGTGATCTTCGCCATGGGCGCGCTCGTGGTGGGGATGTTCCGGCTGGGCAGCGAGCTCCTGTCGTGGCCGATCGGGCTGTTGGCCGCGCTGGTCGTGCTCACCCGCCAGCCGCTGCTCAACTACGGCATCCGCGGCTACGTGGATCTCGTGGTGATCGCGCTCGTGGTGTGGGCCGCGGTGATGGAGGCGCGGCGGCCGAGGCGGGGCTGGCCGGTGCTCGTGGTGCTCGGGTTCGCCGGGCTGCTGCGGCCGGAGGCGTGGCTCTACGCGGGCGCGTACTGGCTGTGGCTGTTCCCGTGGCTCGACTGGGACCAGCGGCTGCGGCACCTCGCCCTGGTCCTCGCCCCGCCGCTGCTCTGGGGCTTCAGCGACCTACTCATCACCGGCAACTTCCTCTGGTCGCTGAACGGCACGCACGACCTGGCGTCCGAGCTTGGTCGCCAGACTGGTCTGCTCAATGGCTTCAAGCTCGCGCCGCGCCGGCTCGGTGAGATCGTGCGGCTGCCCGAGCTGGTGGCCGCGGTGATCGGCTTCGTGTTCGGGCTGCGCCGGCTGCGGGAGCGGGTGGCTCTGCCCGCGGCGATCGGGATCCTGAACGGCTGCGCCTTCGTGCTGTTCGGGATCGCCGGCCTGTCGCTCCTCACTCGCTATCTCTTTCTCGCTGGGGCGATCGCGGCGTTCTTCACGGCGGTCGGCTGCCTGGGCTGGCTGCAGCTGCCCGACCGTGCCCCGGGGCGCGCCTTGTGGCGCGGCGTCGGCGTCGTGTCGCTGGGCGTGATCGTCGTGTTCTTCGGGATCCAGCAGGTGGACCGGCTCACGTCGCTGCGCACGGACATCCGCAACCGCGACCGGGTGCAGGACGATCTACGGAAGCTCGCGGACGCGCCCGAGCTGCGTGCTTGCCAACCGGTGTTCGTGCCGAACCACAGACCCGTGCCGCTGCTCGCCTACTGGGTCGACATCCGTCCGACCGAGATCCTCACGCGTTCTCCCGGGCCACAAGGCTCGCTGATTCTGCCGGCGAACGACGAAGTGCAGAAGCTGTCGATCCTTGATCCGCACGAGCCGGTGCCGCTGCGGCTGAGCCCGCCGACCGGATACCGGCTCGCCGAGCGAAATCGCTCGTGGCTGCTCTACGCCGCCGGCTGCAACGGCCGGTGGAAGTACCTGTATCCACCGACCGGCGGCAAATAGTGGACCGTGCACCCGTCTTCGAAATCGGTCCCCGGGCGTGCCCGCCGATCCAGGACTACTGCCAGGCTTCCCCGTGGCGCATGCGCGGTACCGCTTAAGGCTGCTTCCTCCCGGACCTGACCTGGTTCACGGCCGTGCACCGCACGGGACCTGGCCATCAACGCCCTTGACCGGCGTACTGACCCCGAAGGCTCAATCCCTCTGGACGGGAATTCAGCCTCGCTAGAGCGGATTGCGAGTGCAGGGCACCGCTAATTCCCCGCCTAGCACGGTCCGAGGTGAAGCCTAGCGCCCTGTCTCAGCCCCCGCCGAAGAGCGCTTTAGATGACCCAGCCCCGCGCGATGGCGGATGCCAACGCGGCGGCGAGTTCATCGGAAGGCGCAGGCGTGGGGAAGCGACGGACTATCGACTGGATCTCTGTATGGGCCAGCCCAAACTCGCGCGCGGCACGCAGCATCGCCAGGTACCTGGACGCTGGGTTGGTGAAGGGCCCCTCTGGTAGCTCCCGCTCCATTCCGGCTCTATACCCCGCTGCCGCGGTGTTCTATCCGCCAACCTGCGCCGAGGGCCTAGACTTGCACCGCTCTCGGGCGCGTAGCTCAGTGGGAGAGCGCTCGCTTCACACGCGAGAGGTCGCTGGTTCGAAACCAGCCGCGCCCATTCCCGAACCGGACCCTAGGGCGGCGGGGCAGCGTCGTAGGTGGGGCGCGGCTTGCGTGCCCCCAGGTAGAGCAGCACGCCGCCGAGGACCAGCACCAGTCCGCCGCCGGCGAGGAGGCCGATGGCGATCCACCTCAGGGCTGAGACCCGCGCGCCGAGCCGCAGCGCCACCGCCACGCCTCGGGAGCCGTCGGCGTTCATCGCGACCGCCGACCATCTGCCCTTTTCCAGCGGCCATCTGATCGTCTGAGTTCCGCGACCGGATGCCCGGACGCGCCAGAAGGCCTGCCGCCCGGGCGGCGCCGGAGTCGAGCTGCCCGCGATCGGGTGGGAGGTGACGCGGAAGGGGTCCGTGTCGAGGTCGGTGACCACCGTGTGCGGCACCTGCGCGAGATAGCGCTCCACGTCGTCCGCGCGGCCGATCCCGATGAAGACGGGCTGCCGCGAGCTCGCCTGGATGCGAATCGTGGCGAAGTTCTCGCCGAACCAGCCCGGGGCGTCCGGCCCCATGTCGAGGGTGTCGGAGGCCAACGCGTACGACGTGGTCGACACCGCGTGGGTTCCGGTGTTGAAGTAGCCCGAGCCGTCGCGCTGGCTGAGACCCCAGACCGCCGCCCCGCCGCCGGCGAGCAGCGCCAGCCCGAGGAGGACGCCGATGCTGCCGAACACGAGCAGCAGCACGCGCTTTGCCCCGAAAGGCTGGGACGGCGGGCCGTGAGGAGCGGCGGGCTCGGCGGTTGCGGTGCTCATCGGTCCGGACTCCTCCTAGGCGGGAGCGCCCGCGGGCTCCGGCTCCTCACGCGAATCGGCGGGCTCGCCCGGCTCGACCTCCGGAGGCAGACCAGAGTCGCCCTCTGCGCCCACGTGCGGCAGCCACTCGAGCCACTTGGGCAGGTACCAGTTCCAGTCGCCGAGCACCTTCATCGTCGCCGGCAGCAGCACGCCGCGGACGATCGTGGCGTCGATCAGCACGGCGACGGCGAGTCCGACCCCCATCTCCTTGAAGTCGAGGAAGCTGAGGGTGACGAAGACCCAGAACACGAAGACCATCACGACGGCGGCGCTGGTCACCGTGCCCGCCGTGGTCGAGATCCCGTGGCGCACCGCCTCCGTGGTGCCCATCCCCTTCGACCACGCCTCCCGGATGCGGGACAGGATGAACACGTGGTAGTCCATCGACAGCCCGAACAGGATCACGAACAGGAACAGCGGCAGCCATGAGGTGACGCCCCCGTTCGACGTGAAGCCGAGGAGCTTCTCACCGTGCCCGTCCTGGAACACCAGCACCAGGACTCCGTACGCCGCTCCGACGGAGAGCAGGTTCAGCAGGATCGCCTTGATGGGGATGACGATCGAGCGGAACGTGAAGAGC